>CAJMMY010000001.1 GCA_905214605.1 uncultured bacterium
CCAGCGACAAGGATGCGTACAGGCTCCCTGGTTGGCATCTCTGCCTGTAAAAAAGCTGCTGAGCAGACATCTTCCCGAATAGGAAATGCACATTGCCCCATGGATAAAGCTTTCGATCTCAAGATCCTCCGGAATATGTTCACGGATCTCTTTAATTTCGGCAAGAGACAGTTCTCTTGCCGATACCACACGTTTTGCTCCCTGCTGATACCAGAACCGGTAGGTCATATAATTCGTATTATTGGCCTGTGTAGACACATGAATATCAATTTCCGGGCAGATTTCACGCGCAAGGGTAAACATTCCCGGATCTGCAATAATCAGGGCATCCGGCTTTAATTTCTTCAGTTCCTTAAAATATTCCCTTGCTCCCTCAAGGTCCCGGTTATGTGCCAGAATATTGGCTGTCACATGAACACGCACGCCTCTCTCATGGGCAAAGGCGATTCCTTCCTTCATGCTCTCTTTATCAAAATTCCTGGCTTTTGCGCGAAGTCCGAATGCTTCGCCTCCGATATATACCGCATCTGCTCCAAAAAGCACGGCTGTTTTTAAAACCTCCAGTGAACTGGCAGGTATCAAGAGTTCCGGTTTTCTCATTCTGTCTCCTTGACTGTTCTTACTATATTTATATGATGCCAGGGTCAAAAGGTCTAAAACCACATGAGCTTGCTCATAGGTGGTTGAAAGACCTTGGGACCCGCTCCGATATGAGCATAAAAGTGGGATGCTAATCCCACGATATGCGAATAATGAATAGGATTGTGGGAGTGTAAAGCACGGGACAATCCGTAGGCATCATAGTTGGGGGCTTTTGACCCCCAACATCATTTTATAAAGAATGGCTCGGAATAGTTTCAAATATAATAAATACCGGCAGCTTATGAATGAGAAGGGATGAACTGTTACAGAATATGGTAAAATGAAAACTTAGAAATTTTGACAGTGCAAGCAAATTTTGCTTTTTCTTTTTTAGAAGAATAGGAGTACCGAAATGACGATTAACATTCTCGCCGTGGGCGATGTGTGCGGAAGTGCCGGATTGGAGTTTCTGCAGAAAAACCTGCGGACGTTCAAGCAGCAGAAAAACATTCAATTCTGCGTGGTCAACGGGGAAAATGCCAATGTAGTGGGCGTGACCCCGAAACAGTGCGATGATATGCTGAAAGCCGGGGCGGATGTGATTACGCTGGGCAACCATACGTGGACCCGGTGGGAGCTGCAGCCCTATCTGGACAAATCCAACCGGGTGATTCGCCCGGCAAACTTTGCGCCCCAATGCCCCGGCGCGGGCAGCGTGGTGCTGAATACCGCTTACGGCCGAATTTGCGTGATGAACCTCATCGGTCGATACGGCTTGGATACCAACACCGACAACCCCTTTGTGGTGGTGGAGGATATGTTGGCGAACACCGACGCAAAAATCATTCTGGTGGACTTCCATGCGGAGGCAACCAGCGAAAAAATTGCCATGGGCTATTTTCTGGAGGGACGTGCGTCTGCGGTTTGGGGAACCCATACCCATGTGCAGACTTCGGACGGCTGCGTTTTGCCGGAGGGCACGGGCTATATCACCGATTTGGGCATGACCGGACCGATTCGGTCCGTGATTGGTGTGCTGCCGGAGCAGAGCATCGGAAAATTCCTGGGAGACCCGCCCCGTCGGTATGAATCTGCCGGCGGCGCCTGCAAAATGGAGGGCGCAATTTTCACGGTGGACACCGAAACGGGAAAATGCGTGGCCGTGGAAAGTGTGCGGCTGGTCTGATGGCAATTCGATTTTTACACGCGGCGGACCTGCATCTGGATTCGCCCTTTGACGGACTTCCGCCGGAATTGGCTGCCCGGCGGCGGAAAGAGCAGCGGGAAATTTTGCCCCGGTTGGTCCGATTGGTGCAGAAACACCGCTGTCAGGCCATGCTCCTGCCCGGGGATTTGTTTGACGGCGAGCGGGTTTATCCGGAAACCGTGGAGGCGGTGGAAACTATGCTCCGCACCTGCGGCGTTCCGGTATTCATTGCGCCGGGCAACCATGATTTTTATCGGCCGGGGGGCATTTATGACCGGCTGCGGCTGCCGGAAAACGTACATCTGTTCCGGGAAAACCGAATCACATGCTTGGAAGAGCCGTCTCTAAACCTGCGGGTTTGGGGCGCAGCCTTTACGGATTCCGTCTGCCCGCCGATGCTGGCAACCTTCTCGCCGCCGGAAAAGCGGCCGGGGGTCACGGACGTACTGTGTATTCACGGCACCGTGGGCCGGGAGGGGATTTATAATCCCATGACCGAGGCACAGCTGGCCGGGTGCGGCATGGATTACGTGGCCATGGGCCATTCCCATGAATGCTCCGGACTGAAGAAAGCAGGCGCGGTGACCTATCTCTGGCCGGGTGTACCCATGGCCCGGGGATATGACGAAACCGGGGTAAAGGGCGTTGTTTTGGTGGACGTTGCCCCCGGCACCGAGGCTGAGGCGCAGTTTGCGGCGCTGGGCGGACGGCAGTATTACAACCTCACTGTGGACGTAACGGGGAAAGACCCGCTGTCTGCGGTGCAGCAGGCGGCGGAAACCGTGACGGCGCAGGATTTTCTCCGGGTGACGCTTACGGGCACGGCGGAAGAACTTCCGGTTGTGTCAACGGTGCAGAATTGGGTGGACAGCAACTGTTTCCGGGGAGAAGTGATTTCCCGGGTGACCCAAAGCCGCTCGGTTTGGAGCCGAAAAGAGGAGCCCACCCTCCGGGGGTTATTTTTGCGGAAACTCTGGGCACAATGGCAGCAGGCTGCCCCGCAGGAGCGGGAGCGTATTGAGCAGGCTGTCCGTTGGGGATTGGCTGCGTTGGACGGCGGCGAGGAGGTGCAGAGCCAATGGTGATTCGGAATATGACCGCCAGTTTCGGCAAGCTGCAGGGCGACCGTCTGGAATTGCAGCCGGGATTGAATTTCATTGAGGCGCCCAACGAATCCGGGAAAAGCACATGGTGCGCCTTTCTCCATGCCATGCTCTACGGTGTGGATTCCACTGCCCGGGAAAAGGGCGGCGTGATGCCGGAAAAGGTGAAATATGCGCCATGGTCCGGTGCGCCTATGGAGGGCGCTATGGAGCTGGAATGGCAGGGCAAGGACCTGACCCTCACCCGGAAAACCGGACAGAAAAATGCGCCGATGCGGGAATTTTCCGCGGTGTATACGGGCACGGGGCTGCCGGTGAATGAATTGACCGGACGGAGCGCCGGGGAGTTGCTCACCGGTGTGCCGGAGGAAGTGTTTGTCCGCAGCGCATTTATCCGTCAGGGCGAGGTGGCGGTGTCCGGGTCTCCGGAACTGGAAAAGCGCATTGCCTCGCTGGTTTGCACCGGGGAGGAGGATACGTCTTTTTCCGATGCATCGGAGACGCTGAAGGCATGGCAGCGAAAACGAAAACGGACGTTGGAGCGGCTGAATCAGGAGGAAATGACCCGGCAGGCGGAGCGGAGCGCCGCATCGGAGCTGCAGCAGGCCTGGGATTTGGCGGCAGAACAGCTGCGGCAGGCGGAGGAAACCGTGGCACAGTTGCGGGAACAAAGCGACCAACTGCGCCGGCAGCAGCGGAAAGACGCGCTCCATCAAATGACGGAAAACAAAAATCGAATGAAACAAGCCAGCGGGGAGTATGACGCTGCCAAACAGCAGGCGGAGGAAACCGCCCGGCGGCTTACCGTGGGTCCCTTTGCGGGAATGGACGGCGCGCGGGCCATGGAGCGGGCGGAAAACGACGTGGAAAGCGCCCGCCGTTGGGAAAAGGAAAGCCGGAGAAAATTTCCGCTGCCGGTAGGCATTTTGTTGCTGTTGGCGGCGGTGTTTGCCGCGTTGGGACTCTTCCGGCAGCCGATGGCCTTTGTAGGCGCAGCGGTTTGCGCCGCGGCAGCGGCGGGAGCCTATCAGATTTTGCGGAAAAATGCCCGGCAGGCAGAGGAAAAACTGCACCGCTTGCTGGAATCCTACGGGGTGTCGGACAGCGAGGGGCTTTCCGCCTTGGCGGAAGCGTATGCCGCCGATTATAAGGCGTGGCAGCGGGCTGTTGCACGCATGGAAACCGCAAAGGCTGTACTGGACCGGGAATATGCCAAGGGTCCGGAGCGGGAAGAGGCCATTCTGGGGGCATTGGATTTTGAAACCGGATTGAGCGCCGCAGCCAGTGCCGGACGGCAGCTGAAACAAGCGGAAGAGCGGGTGAGCGAATATCGGCAGCGGCTGGCCAAGCTGGACGGAAAGCTGGAGAATACCCCCGGCGGGGGATATGAGCCGGAATCCAATGGGCAGCGGCAGCAGCTGACGGAGGAAATGGCGGCCATTGACTTGGCGCTGCGGACATTGAACGAGGCGGACGAGGAAATTCAGCGGGTATTCGCGCCGAAATTGAATGCCCGGGTCTCGGAAATTTTCCGGGAATTCACCGGCGGCGCGTACACGGCAGTTGCCTTGGACCGGAATTTCACGGCCCAAACCCAAACCGCAGGGGCTGCGGTGACCCGCCGGGCGGGGTATCTCAGCGGCGGCGCATGGGATTTGCTGTATCTGGCGGTGCGGTTGGCCATCTGCGAGCTGGTGCTGCCGGCGGATTGCCCCATTGTGTTGGACGATTCTCTGGTGAATCTGGACGCCCGGCGGCGGGCAGCCGTGCTGGACTATTTGAAGAAAATGGCGCAGACCCGGCAGGTGATTGTATTCGCTTGCAGTGGTACCATCGCTTGATAAGGGCAGACACGCTTGACAGCGCGCCTTTTCGGCGCTTTTTGCCCTTTTCGCTTTGGCGGGCGCCAGCCCGCCTGCATCTAAAAAAACAAAAATCACTCGAAAATTCATCGCTGTCAGGTGCGAAACAGTTTTGCCAGAGCGGAAATGTGTTCAGACGAGAAAAGTCCCGCAGGGAATACTGCCGTATTGTCAAGGGGCTTGACGAAGTATGAGCGCATTTCTGCCTGTCAAAACCGCGTTTGCCCTTATCAAGCGATGGTATGTAACGAGAAAAGACTCTCCCGACTCGGGGGAGTCTTTTTGCTGAAAAAATATTGAAATCGGATTGTCGGATTTGAGACAATCTGGTATAATCATATGTACATAATGATTGCGGCGCGGAGACTGTGGAATTTGGCCGCAAAAGAGAGAAAGGAGTTCCAACAATGAAACACAAACGCATTCTGGCTGCTGCACTGTCGGCAATGATGCTGGTGTCTTTGCTGCCGGCTGGGGTATCTGCAAATGAAGGCACCACCACAAAAGATACCGCCTACAAGGATTTGAATCCCCGGACGGAAATCTACATGGTGAGTGATACCAAAAGCTGGGATTATCCCTATTACGGTGCAAAAAATGAACCCAAAAGCGGTGTTCTGTACGGTCGCACGGATTTGGGCGGCACCCTGCCCGGTTCCACCCGTTACGGCATGGTCAATGCCGAGGAAAATGCCAACGAATCCGTTTTGGGGCACTATTACGGAAGTAACTCCTGGAACGGCAGTTATTCCTTGGAATACTGGAGTTATCTGTACGGACCGACGCTGAAACAGGGCAACCACGCATTTCTGGTGTATCTGAACTTCGACAACGAGGGCAATGACTGCGGTCCCATTGTCTCCGGTGTTTACGATGACGCGCTGATTCGGGACTTCACCTATTTGAACGGCATGGATTTCCCGGTATTTCTGCGGATCGGCGGCGAGGTGAATACCTGGACCACACCGGCAGCGCCGAAAGACTTCATTGCCGCTTATCAGCACATTGCAAAGCTGGCGCGGACTTATGCGCCCAACGCAGCACTGGTGTTCTCTCCCAACTTCAGCAGCGCCCACTTGGTGGATATGGATACGTTCTATCCCGGTGACGCATACGTGGATTGGGTGGGCTGCTCTTTGTACTACAATCAGTATCACAACAACCCCAACGTAAAAGATGCGTTCGGCGGAACGGGCATTTACGGCGACGCATTGCTGAACGTACAGCAGACGGTGAACCTGGCTGCGCTGCACAAAAAGCCCATCATTGCCACCGAGGGCGGTTCTTCCAACAAATTCAACGGGCAGGATATTTCCAACGAGGCTGCCGAGCGCATGAGCAAGGCATACGCATACCTGCCCATGGTGTATCCCCAGATTAAGGCGATTGTTGCCTCCGATTACGGCATGAGCTGGGAAAAGACCGATTACACCTTCTACAACAACAGCGTGGTCACGGCAGCTTACCGGAAAGCCATTGCCAACAGCGCCGTGTATCTGGATGATTACAGCGGCAGCCGCCCCTATTACACCAAGCTGTCTGCCGCCAAGACCAATTGGCAGGGCACCGTGGAGCTGGCAGCATACAGCTATGCGGCAAACAAGCTGAGCTGCGGCTGGTATGTTGACGGCAAGCTGATGAAAACCGCAACGGAGTATCCCTTTACCTATCGTTTGGATACAAGCACTCTGGCAGGCGGCACCCACACGGTGACTGCAAAGTTCAGCAACGGTGCCACCAAGAGCTACAGCTTCGGCGTACAGACCAAAACGGCAATGCCCACCGATGATGTGTTGACGGTCAACGGTAAGGTGCAGACGCCCACCATCTATAAAATCGATGACAGCAACTTCTTCAAGATTCGCGACATCGCAGCGCTGCTCAGCGGCAGCAGCCGGCAGTTTGAAGTGGGCTATGACGAGAAGACCGGCGTGACCATCACCTCCGGCAAACCTTACACCATGACCGGCACGGAGCTGACCGGCTCTGCCACCGGCGGCAATCGGATGGCGGCAGCCTCCGACGACCGGCTGTATTATAACGGGGCTCCCTTGGAGCTGACGGTGTATAAAATCAACGACAGCAACTACTTTAAGCTCCGGGATTTGGGGCAGGCTTTGGACTTCTATGTAGGCTACGACCCCAACACCGGTGTGACGATTTCCGGCGACAAGGGTTATGAAAAATAACATTCAAAACGCAGACAAAAGCGGGCATTTGAGTGCCCGCTTTTGTTGTGTGGAGATTTATCATGTCACGGTTTGGACGGCTTATTCCGTCGGGGATTCCGACTCGTTTCGGAACAGCAGGGAAATACACCAGACAGCAGCCAATCCCACCAGTGTGTAAATGATTCGGCTGAACATGGCGGTTTGACCGCCGAACAGAAATGCAACCAAATCGAACCGGAATAAGCCGATGCTGCCCCAGTTGATGCCGCCGATGATGGCCAAAACCAGTGCAATGCGGTCAATCATCATCAAAATTTCTCCATCTCCTTTTCGTTGAGGTCAGAAATAGTCTGTCCCACCGGGGGAAAAACTATACAAAGAAAAATTTTGAATCTCCGACACAATGCGACAGAATCTGCGCGGTCGGGGGTGTATTGTATAGTCACAGCTTATCCAATTGGTTCCCGGAAACGGGAATCCGGCTCATATCTTTATCCCACAACCCTGTTTTAGGCGGATTGGCGTCAGCCGGTCCGCCAACTTTTTTTTAGGGGGTGCAGTTTCATGCGGCAGCGGCGAATGGTGGGGGCGGTGCAGTATCTGCCCGTTGAACTCATCGAAAAAAGCACCATGCAGCCACGGCGGCAATTTGACGAGGAAAGTCTTCGGGAATTGGCGGCGTCCATTGCCGTGTGCGGGATTCTCAATCCCCTTACGGTGCGGCGGAAAGGCAGCGCCTATGAACTGGTGGCCGGGGAGCGGCGGCTCCGGGGGGCTAAGCTGGCGGGGCTCCGGGAGGTGCCCTGCATTCTGCTGAACGCGGATTTGGAAGAGGCGTCTCTGCTGGCGCTGGTGGAAAATATTCAGCGGGAGGACCTGAACTTCTGGGAAGAGGCTTTGGCCATTCAGCGCATGATGCGGCTGTTCGGTTTGAATCAGGAAACGGCGGCGAAACGGTTGGGAAAATCCCAATCCGCCGTGGCGAATAAGCTGCGGATTCTGAAATTGCCGGAGGATATTCTGGAGAGCTTGCTCCGGAATCATCTCACGGAGCGTCATGCCCGGGCGCTGCTCCGTTTGCCGGAGGCGGTGCTGCAGCGGGAGGTTCTGGCGGAAATTATCAATCGGGATATGACCGTTGCGGCTGCGGAGCGGCTGATTGACCGGATTCTGGAAGAACGGGCGCAGGAGCAGCAGCGGCAGCGGCGGACCTTTTTACTGAAAGATGTGCGATTGTTCCTCAATTCTCTGACAAAAAATCTGGAGCTGATGAAACAAGGGGGCATTCACGCGGATTGCAGCACCCGGGAAACGGAAGAGGCGCTGATTGTGACGGTGACCATTCCCAAAAATCGGGGAGAATCCCCGGAAACCGCCGCACGCATCGGTTAATCGACGAATCAACGCAAAAAAACAGGAGCCCCAATCGGGCTCCTGTTTTTGCTGGTTTGCGAGAATGACACAAGGAGGTTAGGCCTCTTTCTTGTCGCCGTAAACTTTGGGGAGCATCAGGCAAACTACGATGCCGATCACCACGAAGACGATCTGAATCATAGCGACCTTATGCAGGGAGCTTACGCAAGCTGCTACAGTAGCTGCGCCCTGCTCCATACCGGCTGCCATGTTGGCGCCGATGCCGGCTTTCATGCCGGAGGTGAACATAGGAACGAACAGTGCCACGCCAAAGGGAGCGGACATATCACGGAACACGTTGTATGTACCGGAACCAGATGCTGCAACTTCGGGTGCGCAGCCGGACAGAGCGACCTTCATGAAGATGGTGCCGTTGCCGCCCAAGCCCAGACCGATGAAGAACAAGGTGACGCAGGTCAGAGGCAGGCTCAGAGTATCGGACAGGAGCAGCTGCAGGGCAGCGCCGATGGCCACGAAGACCAATGCGATAGCTGCAACCACGCGAGGCTCTTTCTTATCGGCCTGGGGTCCCAGAACGATGGTGCCGATAGCCATGCCGAAGTACATAACGGAAGTTGCAATACCGGCGACGGTGGAGTCACCAAAGCCGAACTTTGCGTAAACGATGATGTTCGTCATGCAAGACTGCAGAAGACCCTGAGACAGGAACAGAACGATGACGGGAAGAATGAACTGCTTACGAGCCATGAACGGGCCGCTCAGAATGGGGCTCTGTGCCTTCTTCTCAATTGCGAACAGAGCAATCAGAGAAACAACAGCAACAACGGCGCAGACGATGGTAACCTTTGCGGTCCAACCCATGTTCTGACCAAAGGTGGGAACGCACAGAACCATTGCAAAGAACACCAGAACGAAGACTGCGCCGGGGAAGTCGAAGCCGGCCAGAGATTTCTTCGGACCGTTGTCTTTCTTCACCAGGAGCATCACCAGAACCACAGAGATGACGCACAGAACCACGCAGATCCACATAACGGGACGCCAACCGGTCTTTGCCATGACGATGCCGCCCAGAGTAGGTCCGAACACCACCATGCCGCAGGCGATAGCCATATAAATGGTAAAGCCTTGGCCCATCTTTTCAGGCGGGAACTCGGTCATAATGTAAGCCATGACCACAGGAGCGACACCGGCAGCGCCGATACCGACCATAAAACGGAAGACCAACAGCATTGCCAGACTGCCGGAGGGGCAGATAGCAATCAGCAGCTGACCCAGGGTATACAGACCCAGAGAGACCAGCAGGGTAGTCCGGCGGCCAAGAACGTCGCCCAATTTACCCATAATAGGAGCCAGAGCAGCAGCGCCCAGAGAATAAGCAAGGGTAATGAACGTGACGGATTCCGTCATATTCCATTCATTTACGATGCCGGTGGGAACAGCAGCCGTGAAACCGCCGCACAGGCTCAAGACTGCGGCGGCAATGGCGTAAGGGATAAATCCCTTCATGTAGCCGGTGTTAGTTTTGGTTTCCACAACAATACCTCCTCGAATCGTTTGTGTACGTTCCATGAACTGGATACGTCCGAATTGTTAACATTATAACCACAAACCATGGGAGAATGCAAGAGAAAAATGATAATTTATTAGATAAATTTTATCAAAAAGTTCACCATTCAACAAAATACTTGTGAATGGTGAACAATTACTTATGATGTCATTAGAAAAAGAAATGATAAACCAGAAATCCGGCCAAAATCAGCTGCAAAATCAGGATTGCGGGAAAGCCGTAACGGAACTGAGGGTGGAGCGTTTTGTGATGGAACAGGCGCATACCCAAAATTCCGCCCAGACTGCCGCCGATGGCTGCCAATACAAACAAGGTGCGCTCGGGAATCCGCCAGAGCTGATGCTTTGCTTTGTACTTATCGATACCCATGACGGCGAACAACAGCAGGTTCACCGCCAGCAGATACAGCAGAATGTAGGTCATTTCCGGCGGCCTCCGGTATGGTTGGGGCCTTTGCCGCTGCCGTTCCGATTGTTGGAGCGCTCACCCGGACGGCGGGCGTCTTTCCGACCTGCGGGGGCCTCATTCCGGGATTTTCCGCCCCGGTTTTCGCCGGGCTTGCCGTTTTTGCCGGTTTTGCCGGTTTTGTCCGGCTTTCCTCCTTTGCCGTCATGGGGACGATAACCGCCCCGGTCCGGGCGGACCAGACATTCCTTGCCGAAGCCAATCAAATCCGTGCGGCCGACCTCTTTCAGTGCCTGAATGACCAAGGGCCGTTTGTCCGGGCGCGCCCACTGGAGCAGCGCCCGCTGCATGGCTTTTTCATGGGGCGTTTTGGCCACGTAAACCGGCTCCATGGTCCAAGGATTGATGCCGGTGTAGTACATACAAGTGGAGATGGTGCCGGGGGTGGGATAGAAATCCTGCACCTGCTCGGGCACACGACCCCGGGAATGGAGATATTCCGCCAGCTCCACGGCGTCTTCCAAGGTAGAGCCGGGGTGGCTGCTCATCAGATAAGGCACGATGTACTGCTCTTTTTCGTACCGGGTATTCAGCCGCCGGTACTTGTCCATAAAGGTTTCGTAGACCTCAATATGGGGCTTGCCCATGTAATCCAGAACGGAGTTTACGCAATGCTCCGGGGCCACCTTCAGCTGACCGGAGATGTGGTAATGGACCAGCTCGGAGAAAAATTCGCTGTTTTTGTCGCAGAGCATATAGTCATAGCGGATACCGGAGCGGACAAACACCTTTTTCACCCCGGGAATGCCCCGGAGCTTTCGCAGCAGAGAGAGGTAATCCGATTCGTCGGCGTCCAGATTTTTGCAGGGGGTGGGTGCCAGACACTGCCGGTTGGGGCACATACCGCTTTTCAGCTGTTTCTGGCAGGAGGGGTGGCGGAAGTTTGCCGTGGGGCCGCCCACGTCGGAGACATAGCCCTTCCACAGCGGGTGATGGGTCATGGCGGTGACTTCCCGAATCACGGATTCGTGGCTGCGGGAGGTGACCATACGGCCCTGATGGAATGCCAAGGCGCAGAAGTTGCAGCCGCCGATGCAGCCCCGGTTGTGAATGCAGGAGAACCGCACCTCTTCAATGGCGGGCACACCGCCCATATCGTCATACATGGGGTGAACTTCCCGGGTGTAGGGCAGGTCGGCCACGGCATCCAATTCCTGGGTGGTCAAGGGCATTTGCGGCGGGTTGACCAGCAGATATTTCACACCGTGTTTCTGAATCATGGCCCGGCCGCGCACCGCGTCATGCTCTTCATATTCCACGCGGGTGGCATTGGCATAGGCCACCTTGTCGGCGGTTACGTCCTCGTAAGAGGGCAGGGTAACGCTGGGATACGCGCACACGGCGGGGTCGTTGACGATCACGGCGGTGCCTTTGATGTCCGTCATGGTGGCGGGCTTTTCTTTTTTCTTCAGCCGGCGGGCAATTTCCCGGGTGGCAGCCTCGCCCATGCCGTAGGTCAGAATGTCAGCCGGGGCGTCAAACAAAATGCTGCGGCGGACCTTGTCTTCCCAATAGTCGTAATGGGCAAACCGGCGGAGAGAGGCCTCCAGACCGCCGATGATAATGGGCATATCCGGGCCGAATGCCTCCCGGGCACGGTTGGCATACACGATGGTAGCCCGGTCCGGGCGCAGACCGGTCCGCTTGCCGGGAGAATAGAAATCCTCACTCCGGCGCTTTTTGGCGGCGGTGTAGTGGGAAACCATGGAGTCCAGATTGCCCGCGCCGATCATCACGCCCAATTTGGGCCGGCCCATGGCGGTAAAGGCCTCGCAGCTGTGCCAATCGGGCTGGGCCAGAATGGCCACTCGGAATCCCTCGGATTCCAGTAGACGGGCAATGACCGTGGGGCCGAAAGAGGGGTGGTCCACGTAGGCGTCACCGGTGACAACGAGAAAATCGTACCACCACCAACCGCGGTCCTGCATATCTTCTTTGGAAACGGGCAAAAATACTTCAGGATACATAAAGTGCAATCCTTTCTATGAATTCAGGTTCAAAGTCCTTCCGGGCGGGGCAGAACGCCGCGGCTCAAGGGCTTTTTCATGAGCAGCAGCTTGGAGCCCACACCGGAGCTCTCGCCGATTTGTTCAAAACCGGCATGACGGTAAAATCCCTGGGCATGGAGATTGTCCTCGGCGACGTGGAGACAAATGCGCTCCCGACCCAGTTGGGTATACAACGTGGTGGCATAGCCCAACAGCTGGGCGGCATAGCGCTTGCCCCGCTGGTCCGGAAGAAGATAGAAGAACCCAATCCAGCCGGTTTTCTCCTCTTCGCCCCGGGTGGTGTCCAAACCGATGACGCCCACGGGGGCATCGTCTTCCATGGCAACAGCCAATGCGTTGGGATTTTCGTCCCGCCAACGTTTGGCGGAAATCAGATACAGCGCCGGAATGAAACCGTCGGTGTTGCCGTGGGAGGTGCGCCAGGAATCGGCATAGCAATCCAGATAGAACTGGCTTTCTGTTTCCAAATTCAGCGGACGGAACCACAGATTTCCGTTGTCCTTCCCGGTACGCCACCAGGTCTGCTTGGAGAATGTGCTGGTGGTATCGTCCAAATGGGAATTGTCGCAGGCGAATTCCACGTCCATGTTGTCGCCTTCCACATTCAGCAGGGTCACGCAGGTGTTGTCGCCATGGGCGACGGAGCGGACTTCGCTGCTGGGAACCCCTGCCAACTTGCACAGCAGGGCGCGAATGGCGGTGCCGTGGGAGACAATGGCGATGGTTTCGCCGTCGTGCCGGGCGGCAATCTCCCGAATGGCATTATACAGCCGATTCTGCAGGTGCTCCCAGCTTTCGGAGCCTTCCACATGCCACTTTCCGGGGTCGGTGCTGAAGTTTGCGTAAGCCTCGGGGAAATCCCGGGCGGCATTGCCCCAGCTCAAGCCCTCCCAAGAGCCCATGTAAATTTCACGGAGCCGAGGGTCGGTGTGCAGCGGCAGGTCGTGATATTTCAGAATGGCGCCGGCGGTGGTCTGGGTGCGGGTCAGGTCGCTGGAATAAACGGCGGAAAAGGGGATATCCTTCATCCGTTCTGCCAGTGCGTCAATCTGTTTCCGGCCCAATGCCGTAATCAGACCGTCCCACTGCCCCTGAATGCGGCGATAATAGTTGCCCTCTGCCTCTGCATGGCGAATCAAATAGACACGGGTCATAAATACATTCCTCTCTTCCGATACGTTCATCAAATGATGCGTTTTTTCTTTTGTAATATCTAACGATTCAATATAACATAAAAACGGGAAAATTGGAATATGAAATCCTGCTTGAATTGGGCGGGGCAGCCGGCACCGTTGCCAATTCCCCATGGCTGTGATAAAATTATATAAATTAAATGTATGGAAACGAGGCGGAGATGTGAAAACACGGGAACTGGCGCTGGGCGGCATGTTGTGCGCACTGGCGGTGGTGATTTTGCTGTTGGGCAGCATTTTGGAAATTACGGTATTATGCGGTCCGCTGCTGGCGATACTCATTTTGTTACCGGTGCGGGAAACCGGCGGCAATCGGGCAGGGTGGTCGGCATGGGTGGTGGTTTCACTGCTGTCTTTGCTGCTGCTGCTGCCCAATCGGGAGTCCGGGTTGGTTTATCTCTGTTTTGGATGGTATCCTATGGTACAGCGGGCGGTGGCAAAGCTCCCCCGATTGCTCCGCACCCTTTGCTGCGCGGGCATTTGCACCGGGGTGATTCTGCTGTTGTACGGAGTGATTTTCCGACTGATGGGATTGCCCGGAGATTGGCAGCAGGACCCCAAATGGCTGACCGCAGCTCTGGTGCTGATGGCCAATGTCACCTTTGTGCTGTTGGACCGGGCGGTGGAAATCTGGGCCCGGCGCTGGCCCATGCTCCGGGAAAAACTCTGGAAAAACGCGCCATTTTGATACCGACGTGTAACCAGTATGTTTCTTGTAATCCCTTTGTGATTCTGTTATCATAAAAGTAATTGATGATTGGCCCGGACTATGGGCAGAGGGGAAGGAACGTAACAATCATGGTAAGAGCAGCAATTTTGGTGTCCGGCGAGGGGCGGCGTATGCGCGCATTGCTGGACAGTGCCTTTTTTCACGAAATCGACAATCTGGAGATTGCCGGCGTGATCTGCTCCGATCCGGAGGCACCGGCGCTGCGCAGTGCCCGCAGCAGCAATGTGCCGGCCTATGTGGTGGAGGAGCATTTGTTCCCCAACATCGGGTCTTACGGATTGGCCCTGCTGAATATGTTAAAGGATATTGATACGGATTTGGTGGTTCTGGCGGGATTTACTCCCGGCTTGGGCCCGGCGGCCCGGTATTACAGCGGCCGCACCATCGGCGTGTTCCCGTCGCTGATTCCTGCTTTTGAGCAGATGAGCGAGCGGCAGGCCATTCAGTCCGCTCTGGTGCGGGAGGTGCGCTTGACCGGTGCAACGTCTTACGTGGCGGACGATGAGGGCCGGGTGGGCCATATTCTGGAGCAGCGGGCCGTTGCCGTGCAGCGGACGGATACACCGGAAACGCTGGAGGATCGGATTTTCGAGCAGGCGGAGCGGGATTTGCTGTTGGACGCGGTGAAGGCATACTGCGCCAAGGCAAAGCAGGCGGAAGAGGCGGCTGTTTTGGCGGCCAAACGTCTGGAAGAGGAAAAAGCTGCGGCGGCGGAACCCACCGCAGAACCGGCAGAAGAGCCGGTTGCGGAGACAAACGCAGAAACGCCGGAAGAACCGGCTGCGGAACCCACCGCGGAACCGGAAACAACAGAAGAATGACTTGAAAAAACGGAGCTGCGGCTCCGTTTTTTGCTGTTTTCGGGCGTGGTTCCATAGATAAATCCTATAAAAACGCGCGGAAATTAGAAAAACAAAAATAGAAAATTCGGTGGTATATACGATGAAAATAAGCGCATTTTGTGCAAGTTGTCAAAGTTTCATAGAATAGAACTTTCGGTTCTTTCGTATTTTTTAGTGTTTTTGAAAGAATTGTCATACAAATCACAAGAATACTATGTTATAATCAAAACAAATTACTGGTGAGAGTACCAGAATTAAAAGGAGAGTATGAACTATGGCTTTTGATGCACTGTTTTCCCCTATTAAAATTAGAGGACTGGAACTGCCCAACCGTGTCGTGCTGCCCGGCATGAACACCAAAATGACTCGTGACAAACACTTTATCGATGACAATATGATCGGTTATCATGTTGCTAAGGCTAAAGCAGGCTGCGCACTGAACGTGTTCGAAGTTGCCTCCATCTGCCCCGAGCCCCATGCTTACATGTACATGGGTCTGTACGAAGACGAAGATGTCAATCAGCTGAAGAGACTGACCGACGCTGTGCACGCAGTGGGCGGCAGAATGAGCATTCAGCTGTGGCACGGTGGTTTCACCCCCCAGCAGTTCTTCGATGAGACCAACAAGCTGGAAACTCCCGATACCTGCACCGTCGAGCGTCTGCAGGAGATCGTGAAGCTGTTCGGCCGCGGCGCACGTATGGCTGTTGCTGCTGGTTTTGACGCTGTTGAGTTCCATGCTGCACACAGCTACCTGCCTCACGAAATGCTGAGCCCCGGCACCAACCATCGTACTGACGAGTACGGCGGATCTTTCGAGAACCGTTGCCGTTTCCTGTGGGAGATCGTGGAAGAAGTCCGTGCAAACATCCCCGAGGATATGCCTTTCTTCATGCGTGTTGACTGCATCGACGAGCTGATGCAGCAGACCATGACCGAGCAGGAAATCGTTGACTTCATCAACATTGCTGCTGATAAGGGCGTGGACGTGGCCAGCCTGTCCCGTGGTAACGCAATGTCCTTCGCTACCGTTTACGAAGTTCCTCCCTACGAGCTGGAGCCCGGCTTCAACGTGGAGAACATCTACAAGATCAAAAAGCAGATCAAGATTCCCGTCATGGGCGTTGGTCGTATCAATACTCCCGAGCTGGCTAACAAGGTCATCGAGGAAGGCAAGTTCGATCTGGTCGGTATCGGCCGTGGTCAGATCGCTGATCCTCAGTTCGTGCAGAAGGCAAAAGAGGGCCATCCCGAACTGATCCGTAAGTGCATCGGCTGCGATCAGGGCTGCTACGACGCAGTTATCGATCCTCGCTTCAAGAGCATCACCTGCACCCGTAACCCCATGGCTTGCCTGGAGTACAAGGGCCTGCCTAAGACCGAGACCCCGAAGAAGGTCATGATCATCGGCGGCGGCATGGGCGGCATGATGGCAGCTGAGATTCTGAAACAGCGCGGCCACAACCCCGTGATTTTCGAGGCATCCGATAAGCTGGGCGGTCAGTTCCTGCTGGCAGGTCTGGCTCCCATGAAGCACGAGATGACCGAGGCTGCTCAGTGGGAGGCTAAGGAAGTCGAGCGTCTGGGCATTGATGTTCGCCTGAACACCAAGGTCACCGCTGAGACCATTGCTGCTGAGAAACCCGATGAAGTCATCATCGCTATCGGCTCCGATTACGTTGCACCCGCTATCAAGGGCGTTGACGGCGAGCACGTTTACACCCAGTACCAGGTTCTGCGCGGCGAGGCTAACCCCACCGGTAACGTGTGCGTGGTCGGCTGCGGTTCCGTGGGCTCCGAGCTGGCAGAGCTGCTGGCAGACCGTGGCTGCAAGGTCACCTGCCTGGAGAAGAAGAAAGTCGGTAATGACCTGACCATGCTGCGCAGCATGTTCTTCCGTCCCGAGTGCCAGAAGTACGGCATCACCGCTCAGGGTTTCTGCAACGTCACCGAGATCGACGGCCACACTGTGAAGTACAGCCAGACCGTTGTGAACCGTCAGACCAAAGAGCGCACCGTCACCGAGAAGACCGCTGAGTTCGACTCCGTGGTTATCTGCACCGGCATCACCGCTCGTCCCAGCGACGACCTGAAGGCTGAGTGCGAGAAGTTGGGCGTTCCCGCTCACGTCATCGGCGATGCAAAGCAGGCTCGTACCGCTCTGTGGGCAACCCGCGAAGCATACGAAGTCGCAATGGAGATCTAATTCTTCCAAGCGTCGATTCAATCAAACATACGAACAGGGCACCCGATTGGGTGCCCTGTTTTTTACTGCCGATTGATCGGAATGATCTGCAATTTTCGCGTATTTTCCTGGAAAACCGAATGCAAATATGGGATTTTGGTATCAAAAAAACGACCTGCCACGGCAGGTCGTTTTTGCAATTTGAAACTCAGAACTCCGTGACGCCGCTGAGGGCTGCGCGAATATAAGGGTTATAAATGCGCTCGATGGCCAAGGTGGTGGTGTCCATGTGACCGGGGTAAACCTCGTAATCACCGGGCAGTTCCGCCAGACGTTTCAGAGAGGCGAGCTCCTGGGTGGAGTTGCCGCCGTCCAAATCCACGCGGCCGCAGCTGTCTTTGAACAGCGTGTCGCCGGAGAACATGGCATTTTCGCACAGCAGAGTCACGCCGCCGGGGGTGTGACCGGGGGTATACAGCACCTTGACGGTGAGATTGCCCACTTCCACGGTATCGCCCTCGTCATAGAACCGGGTTTCACCCACGGGGATAAAGGGATAGCCCATATTTCTGTCGCCGGGCTTGCCGCAATCTTTGGGGTGGACATACACCGGGGCACCGGTGTCTTTCTGCAGATTTGCCACGCCCATGGTGTGGTCCATGTGACCATGGGTGAGCAGAATGGCCACACACTCCATGTGGTTGCGCTCCAGATAGTCCAGAATCATGTTGGAATCTCCGCCGGGGTCAATGACGGCGGATTTCATTGTGGTCTCATCGGTGAGAATGTAGCAGTTGGTGCCGATGAAGCCGACCTGCATAGATTTAATCAGCATTGAATCAAACCTCCATTTGATGGGATTATGGTTGGCCCGCCAGCGATTCACAGGCGCTCGCAGGGCATTGAGTATACGATAGAAAATCACAGCTCGTTGGTGTCCAGCAGAATGGTCACCGGGCCGTCATTGACCGAGGCAACCTGCATATCTGCGCCGAATTCGCCGGTTTCCACGTGGAAACCGCGGTCGCGGCACTGCTGAATCACCCGCTCATACAAGGGAATGGCGGTTTCCGGCCGGGCAGCGGCAGTAAATCCCGGACGGCGGGATTTACAATCGGCAAACAGGGTAAACTGGCTGATGATCAGAATCTGGGCACCGGCATCGGTGGGGTTCACATTCATTTTTCCTTGCGCGTCCTCAAATATCCGCAGACCGCAGATTTTGTCTGCGATTTTATCGGCCTGCACTTGGGTATCCGTCTGATGGACGCCCAACAGCACCAGAAATCCGGGGCCGATTTCTCCTTTTACGGTACCGTCAATGGTGACGGAGGCATTTTTGACTCGGGTTACAACAGCTCTCACGGCTGCACCGCCTTTCCGGAGCGGCTGACATTGGTCACGCCGCGCACATTACTCAATTTATTGGAAACCAATTTCAGCTCGGCGGCATCGCGCACTTCCACGGAAATGGTCAGATAGGCAATCTCGCCCTTGGTGATGGTTTGGACGGAGCGGACATTGGCGCCCAGAGAGGACATTACCGTTGCCACGTCCATGAGCAGACCCACACGGTCCTTGGCCTCCAGATTCAGAGAGGTCAGATACCGGTCTGCCGGGCCGGAGGCCCATTCCACCTTAATCCAACGGCCCAATTCTGCCGGGTCGCCGGCCTCCAACTGTTTCAGATAGTTGGGGCAATCCTTCCGGTGGACGGAAATGCCGGCACCCCGGGTGATAAAGCCGATGATGTCATCACCGGGCACGGGGGTACAGCATTTGGAAAACTTCACCAGACAGTTGTCCAGACCTTCCACCAGAATACCGTTGATGGGCTTCCGGTTGCTGGGCTGGGTGGCGCGTTTCTCCGCTTGCTCGTTGATTTTATCGATGAAATCCTTGGGCGGCTGGGGCACTGCTTTCTGGTTGCGCACCAAATCGTCCTTGATACGGTTGACGGTCCGGGTGGCGGTAATGCCGCCGTAACCGATGGCAGCGTACATATCGTCCAAGGTGGGGAAGGACAGATGTTTCAAAATGGTGGGCAGCAGGTCCACGTCCAACACGGAGGCCAGAGGAATTCCGGCACGTTTCAACTCGGCATCGAACATTTCGCGGCCGCGGAGAATATTCTCGTCCCGTTTCTCTTTCTTGAACCACTGCTTGATTTTGGTTCTGGCGGAGGGGCTTTTTGCCAGAGAAAGCCAGTCGCGGCTGGGTCCGGGGGCGGACTTGGACGTGCGGATTTCCACAACGTCGCCGTTTTGGAGCTTGTAATCATAGGTCACGATGCGGCCGTTTACCGCAGCGCCCACCATACGGTTGCCCACGCCGGAGTGAATGGCATACGCAAAGTCGATGGGGGTAGCGCCGGCGGGCAGGCTGATCACGTCGCCCTTGGGAGAGAACACGTAAACCTCATCGTCGAACATATCCACTTTCAGATTGTGGAAGAAGTCCTGGTCATCGGACAGCTGCTGCGCCTCCAGCAGGGAGCGGACCCACGCGAATTTTTCTTCGTCACCGGCTTTGACACCCCGTTCACCGGATTTATATTTCCAGTGGGCGGCAATACCGTATTCGGCAATCTGATGCATTTCCCAGGTACGAATCTGCACTTCAAAGGGAATGCCCTCGGAGCCGATGACAGTGGTGTGCAGAGACTGGTACATATTGGGTTTCGGCGTGGAAATATAGTCCTTAAAACGCCCGGGCAGGGGCTTGAATTCATCATGAATGATGCCCAGCACGTTGTAGCAATCACCGATGGAATCCACGATGACGCGGAAGGCGCACAAGTCGAAAATACCGGTGATATCCGTCTGCTGCGCGTACATTTTACGGTAAATGCTGTAAATATGCTTGATGCGGCCGTAAACCGTGGAGTGAATACCCTCTTCCGCCAGACGGGATTGGATTTTGGTCTGCATGGCGTCCATGAAGGCCTCCAATTCCGGCATGCGCTCGGTCAGAATGTGGTTGATTTCCTGATACCCCACGGGGTCCAGATACTGGAGCGACAAGTCCTCCAGCTCCCATTTGACCTTTTGAATACCGAGACGGTGGGCAATGGGGGCGTAAATCTCCATGGTTTCCAGAGATTTGCTCCGCTGCTTTTCCTCGCTTTGGAACTGCATGGTGCGCATATTGTGGAGACGGTCGGCCATTTTAATCAAAATGACGCGAATGTCCTTGGACATGGCCATGAGCATTTTTCGAAGGCTTTCCATCTGCGCCTCTTCCTTGCTCACCAGCTGCACACGGGTCAGTTTGGTGACACCCTCTACCAAGTCGGCTACGGTGGTGCCGAACTGCTTGGCAATCATTTCATGAGTGACGGGGGTGTCTTCCACAGTGTCATGGAGCAAAGCCGCCACGATGGAATCCTCGTCCAGACCCATTTCCACGGTGATTTCCGCCGCGGCAATGACGTGGGTCACATAGGGGTCGCCGTTTTTCCGCCGCTGACCGGCGTGTGCCCGGGCGGCGAATTCATAAGCCCGGCGGATTCGGTCGAAATCCACGGCGATGTTTACGTCTTTAATTTTCTGTTCCAGCTCCAGATACATGGGCTCGGTTTCCTTGATTGCATCCTCCGGGTCCAGTTCGATTTTATTTAAGGCAAGGCCGGCTTCTGTCATAAAAATTCCTTCTCAAATTCAAATTATCGGTGGGATAGATAGCGCAGCAGCGCCGATTTGCTCAGGTCTGCTTTGCCTTGGTGGGGCAAAATCTCCACCGTGTAGCAGTCCGCGTCCTCGGTGAGACGAATCAGGCCGACTTCCTGAAAAATCCGCAGGCAAGCGCAGATTTTGCCGGGGACCAATGTAATGGGAGTGCGCTCTGCCAATCCGCTGACGGTGAAGGTAATGGGGCGGTTCGCTTTTTCCAACGTCCGCCAAACGTGGCCCAATTCCTTGCGGCTGGGAGCCAATTCCGGCACCTCCATAGGCGCGGGGTTCATGCCGGAGAGAATCCGGCGGCAAATGGGCGCGTCATCGGTGAGACGAATGTCTGTTACCAGCAGCTGCACGCTTTTCTGGTCCCGATAGCGGTTGATTTGCGGGGTAAAGGCCACATCCACCCGGTCACCGGAATGTAATCCGGTTTGCGCCAACGTGTGACCGAAAAATACGGCGTCAAACAGCTGACGGCCCCGGCGCAATTTCATACGCAGGTGCTTGCCGCCGCCGATGGGAGTAATGCTCTCCAACAGCGCGCCGGTGATGCACATCAGCGGCTTTGGGTTGCCGTTGCCGTAAGGCTCCATGGCTTCTATGGCCTCAACGCAGACCGGGGAAAGGAGACGGGCATCGCCGATGTGCAGCTCGCATTGCAGGTCCGGAGTATCGTCCGGGGGACGGCGGAAGTAATATTCCATCAGAGCCCGGCGGAAATCGGACAGTTCGTCTTTCCGAATGGACAGACCTGCGGCCAACGCGTGGCCACCGAAAGTTTCCAGATATTCCGAGCAGGCGGATAAGGCGGCGAACAAATCGAAGTTTCCGTAGCTCCGGCAGGAGCCCTTGCCCTCTTCGCCGTCCAGACAAATCATCACCGACGGTACGTTGAATTGTTCCGCCAAACGGGAGGCGGTGATGCCCACGATGCCCTTGTGCCAATGGTCGCTGGCCAGCACGATGGGGGTTCCGGCGGGCTGGTCTTCCACCATTTTGACGGCGTCGGCCCAGATTTCCTGCTCCATGGCCTGCCGCTTGGCATTCAAATCGCACAGGGTTTGGGCCATTTGGTCCGCCACGGTCCGGTCCTCGGTCATCATCAGCTGCACGGCAAATTCGGTTTTTCCCAAGCGGCCGGCGGCATTGATGCGGGGAGCCAAGGAAAAACTGATACTTGATGCGGTGAGCTCCTTGCCGGGAGAAATGGTTTTGTGAATCAATGCGGCCAGACCCGGACGGGGGTTGTGAATCAATTTGGTCAAACCGGCCTGCACCAGAAAACGGTTTTCCCCGATCAGGGGCATGACGTCCGCCACGGTGCCCACGGCCACCAAATCGGCATATTGCCGGAGCATTTCCTGACTGTTGCCGCTCAAAGCGCACACCAGCTTGAATGCAACGCCGCAGCCGGCAAATCCATCGTACCCGTAGGTGCAATCTTCTCGTTTCGGGTCCACCACGGCAACGGCTTTGGGCAAATCCAAGCCTCGACATTCGTGGTGGTCCGTAATAATGATGTCCATGCCCAAGCTGCGGGCAAATTCTACCTCTTCCGCGGCGGTAATGCCGCAGTCTACGGTAATCATCAGGGTAACACCCTCGGCGGCGAATTTTTCCACCGCCTGCCGATTCACACCGTAGCCTTCCTCCATACGGTCGGGGATATACGCGGAGCAGACCAGACCTTGATTCCGAAGATAACTGGTCAGCAGACACAAGGAAGTGATGCCGTCTACGTCGTAGTCTCCGTACACCAGAACGTGTTCCTTGTTTGCGATGGCCTGATGGATTCGGGAAACGGCTTTGTCCATATCCGTCATGGTCATGGGGTCGCCCATTGCGTCGGGGCTGGGGTGGAGAAAGGTTTCCCACAGTTCCTCCGGAATTTTACGCAGGGCAAGTACCGCCTCCAATAGGGGCGTATTTGTGTCGGGATAGTCTTCTGTAGTCACCGGCCGATATGGAATTTCCCATTTTTTTGCAGACATGATGCAGTCCTCCATTGCCGCCGAAACAGTCCGGCAGCGGAAAGCAAATTTCAGGGGGGATTCCTCGTGAAAATGCGTTTTTCTTCTAACAATACATTATAACAAAAAATATACGGTTCCGCAACAGCCGGGTGAAAAATTCCGACGGCGTTTCTTGACAGCCGTATGTGGGAATGATAAAATAATAAAACACACCTGCCGGTGTGGCGGAATTGGCAGACGCAAGGGACTTAAAATCCCTCGATGGCAACATCGTACCGGTTCAAGCCCGGTCACCGGCACCAAGTCGGAGCAAGCGAGAGAAAGCTTGCTCCGACTTTTTTGTTTCTAAATCGTACCTGCTGCGACGGAATTACAGATAAAAAATATCCCCCGAAACATCGGGGGATATTTTAGCGGTGGGAATCGGGAACGGGGTTAAACACAATCCACTTTCCGTCGATTTTCAGCTCCACATGGCCATTGCAGAACTGATAGCCGTAGCCGGTGCCGAAATTCGAGGTATTGTCCTCTGCGGGGCGCTGGGTATGGTCCACGGCGGCGGTAATTTCTCCGTCCATATTGCCGCAGCGGCCGGTGATGGCGCTCTCTTGCCCGGTGGTCTGATAGAGGACACCGTCGATTTGCACCATTTCCGGCAGAACCTCCGAAACTGCGGGAGAATCGGGCTCGTCTTCCTCCGGAATGGGAGCGGGGTCATTGCTGATGATGCTCACCAGAGCGATGGTCAGCGCCAACACCGCAATGATCAAAAGAATACTCCATTTACGCATGAACATGCCTCCTTTACCGGGTTCTATCAATTAGACGGGAGCCCGGACAAAAAAGTTCCCGGATTCCATGAGAATCCGGGAATCGTTTATTTCAGCAGGGTGTAGGCAATCACCAGAATGCCCAGAGCAATGCGGTACCAGCCGAATACCTTGAAGTCGTGGCGGCGGACATAAGCCATGAGCCACTTGATGCTCACCACGGAAACCGCAAAGGCAACCACCATGCCGATGATCAGCGTTATCAGCTCCGGGGAAGTGAAATGGAAACCGAATTTTACCAGTTTCAGCAGACTTGCACCCAACATGGTGGGCACCGCCAGGAAGAATGTAAACTCTGCTGCAGCGGTCCGGGAAACGCCCAACAGCAGCGCGCCCACAATGGTGGCGCCAGAGCGGGAAGTGCCGGGAATCATGGCCAAAGCCTGAAAGAAACCGATGAGCACGGCAGTTTTGTAATCAATCTGACCGATTTCCTGCACCTTCGGTGTACGAGTTCGGTTCCAGTTTTCGATGACGATGAACGCAATGCCGTAAAGAATCAGCATGACGGCAATGGAGATGGGGTGACCGAAATGGGCCTCCAGAAAATCATCCAACAGCAGACCCAGCACCGCAGAGGGAATGCAGGCGGCGACCACGTGGAACCACATGGAGAAAATCGGCTTTTGAATGACCGGTTTTTCCCGAAAACGGAAGGGCCACATTTTATGCCAGAAGACCACGACAACAGCCAGAATCGCACCCAACTGAATGACCACAAAGAACATTTCCTTGAACGATTCTGTCATATTCAATCCAATCAAATCATCCAGCAGGAGCATGTGTCCGGTGCTGCTGATGGGCAGCCACTCCGTAATACCCTCCACAATGCCGATGATAATGACTTTCCATAATTCCAATTGTTCCATAAGGGACCTGCCTTTCTGCGCCGAAACGCGGTGGTCATTATAGCAGACGGGGACGAAGAAAACAACCGGAATGAACCACATTCCGGTTGACTTCAGAAAAATTTACAATTTTCGCTCAGCTTTCCCGCAGTTCTTCCTGACTCTGGGTGTATCCTGCCAGGTCGGAATCGAAGTGAATTACGGGCACATATTTGTGGGTATCGGAGTGAATGGCGGCGCGTACGGCATTTTCCACCGTTTCGGTCTGGCTCATAGCGTCCATGGGCATCAGTACGTCGAATACCACGTTGGTACGGTTTTTGCCCTTGACCATGCGAATGTCATGGGGCTGCATCCGGGGGTCTACGGTGTTGAGGGCGGCGCGGATTTTGGATTTCAGCTCATTCAGCTCCGGGTCATCGGTGACAATGGGGTCATAATGCAGGGTGACCTCCAGATTGTCCCGGTTGCGGAACTGGGTTTCCAGTTCGTCCAATACCTCGTGACTGGCCAGTACGTCGGCGCGATAGTCGATTTCCGCGTGAGCGGTGGCAAAAATACGGCCGGGACCGTAATCGTGGACGATAATATCGTGGACGCCCAACACTTCCGGACGGCTGAGAATGGTATTCTGAATATGGGCCACCAGATTGGGGTCCGGGGTCTGCCCCAACAGCGGGGAGATGGTATCCCATGCGATGCCGATGCCGCTGTACAGAATGAACAGCGCCACGGCAAGACCCATCCAACCATCGGTTTGCAGGCCGGTGAATTTGGAAATCAGGCAGCTGAGCAGCACTACGGCGGTGGAAATGACGTCATTTCGGCTGTCGGCGGCGGTAGCAAGCAGGGTGGTGGAATGAATGTAATTGCCCAACTTCACGTTGAATCGGTTCATCCAGAATTTTACCAGAATGGACAGCACCAGAATCAAAATGGACAGCAGAGAAAATTCCACCGCTGCCGGGTGAAGAATTTTATCCAGAGAGGATTCGGCCAAGGTGTAGCCAATCATCAGAATCATGGCAGACACCAGCAAGCCGCTCATGTACTCTACCCGGGCATGACCGTAGGGGTGCTTGGAATCGGCGGGCTTTGCGGCAATTTTAAATCCAATCAGCGTGACCACCGAGGAAGAAGCATCGGACAGGTTGTTTACGGCGTCAGCCATAATGGAAACACTGCCGGTGAGAATGCCGGCCAGCAGCTTTGCCAGAAACAGCAGCACGTTGCAGGCGATGCCCACGATGCCGCTGAGCTTGCCGATGGCGGTATGGACTGCGGGGTTTTGAATGTTCTCATAGTCTTTCACAAAACGATGCAGTAAAAAATCAGTCATCAATGACGTTGCCTTCTTTCAAAAAGATAGTTCGACTATAACACGAATCGACCGCGTCCGCAATCATAATTCCGGAAAAATACCCGGAGCGGGGCAATAGAATCCACTTCCTTTTTGTAAAGGATTCTGTTAAACTATCCACAGTATATGCTGCGCGGAGAAAACGGCGCAGAAGGAGAGTGGACTATGAACCGGTTGACAATGCTGCAGGGCATGAAGGTTGTGGATTTTTCCACGTTTGTGGCGGGCCCCACCTGTGCAAAAATTCTGGGGGAGTACGGCGCAGACGTGATTCGCGTGGAGCCCCATATCGGCGACTCCGTGCGCTATGTGGCGCGGCAGATGCAGGGAGTTACCAACGGCGACAACCCGTTTTATGACAATATCAACGGGAATAAGCGGCAAATCTGTCTGGAAACCCGGACGGCGCAGGGCTTGGAGGTTCTGCATCGGCTGCTGGCGGACGCGGATGTGTTTGTTTGCAATATGCGGGAAAATCAGGCGAAAAAATCCGGGTTGGATTGGGAGAGCCTGCATGAAAAATATCCGAAACTGATTTATGCCAACGTCACCGGCTACGGTGACCACGGACCCTTGGCGGGGCGGGCAGGATTTGATAACACCGCCTATCATTCCCGGACGGGTTTGAACAGCGCCACATTGCAGCCCGGGGAAACGCCCACAACGGCATACACCGGCTTGGGAGATATTCCCACGGGAACGTATCTGGCCATGGGCGTGATGGCGGCGTATGTGCAGGCGCAGCGCACGGGCGTGGGCGAATTTGTCACCGCGAGCTTGTACGGCGCGGGAATGTGGTCCGAGGTGTTCCCGGTGGTTTTTGCGCAGGCGCCCTATGAAGACCGATACCCGAAGGAGCGGGCGGACCGTTTGCTGCTGACCCAGAATTTCCGGACCGCTGACGGCCGATGGTTTACGTTGAATACGGGCAACTGGGAAAAGGATTGGCCCCGGTTGGCAAAAGGCTTGGGCTTTGATGAGGCGCTGATTGCGAAAACGGCTCGGCTGAATGATGCAATGCCCGTACACCGGCGGCTGTATGAGTTGGTGACCGAGGCATTTGCAAAGGAAGACTATGCCCATTGGAACGCATTGCTGAATGAACTGGATATTGCCCATGATTTGTGTCAGACGTTCCGGGAAGTGGTGGACGATCCGGCGGCATTGGAGGCGGATTTGCTCCAACCGGTGCGGTATGCCCACAGCGGGTCGGAAGTGAAATTGGTGCGCAGCCCGGTGCAATTTCGTCTGGGCGGTCTGCCGGAAACGGAGCCCGCGCGGGACGTGGGTGCGGACACCATGGAAATTCTTCGGGCTTGCGGGTATGCAGAAACGGAAATTGCTGCCATGGAAGAGCAGGGAATCATCGGCGTACCGGGAGATCCGGACGTTTACAACCGCTATTGGAACAGTAAATTCGACGGAAAGAAAAAATAAACGAAAAAAGCGCCGGTGTGGAATGATTTCCACACCGGCGGTGCTTATGGTTGAAGTTGTACTTAGATCAATCGACGTAATATTGTGCTGTGGTTCCCATGTAATTGATGCCCTCGCCGTCCAACACAACGCTGCCTACGAACTCTTTGGCTTCGGAATAGTAGACATAATCGGTTACGCTGTATTTGGCGCTTCGCACGTCCCGGAGCACAATGTGCAGATTTTCCTGGGCGTCTGTCCAGACATCTGTTTCCGGCATTCCCAGCTGCACCGTATCATCAAACAGCACGTAGGAATTCTCGCCGGAAACGGCTTGTACCAGATAATGCCCACGATCATCCATCATCAGCTCACCGTCTGCCAGCATATCCTCCTGCACAAACAGCTGCACTGTCCATTCGCTGTCATCGAAAACGAAAGAACAAGAGGAATAGGCGGTCATGCCGTCTAAGGCGCCCTCGCTCGGCGTAACTTTTAGCTGCTCAGGGGGAAGGGGATTGTCCGCGGTGGGATTTTTTGTCTGCTGTTTCTCACAACCGGAGAATGCAAGCAAAAGACCGGCAGACAGCAAAACCATGGGGAAAATGCGTTTTTTCATACGAGATCCTCCTCCTACATTACCATCGTTTAACAAGGGCAGACACGGTTTTGACGGGCAGAAATGCGCCCATACTGCGTCAAGCCC
>CAJMMY010000002.1 GCA_905214605.1 uncultured bacterium
TTTCCTGCTTTTCAAACTGGTGAATCCGGTACACACCGCGCTCCTCGATGCCGTGAGCGCCCTTCTCCTTGCGGAAGCAGGGGGAGTAAGAAGTCAGCGTCTGGGGCAGGCTCTCTTCCGGCAGAATCTGATCAATGAAACGGCCAATCATGGAGTGCTCGGAAGTACCGATCAGATACAGATCCTCGCCCTCGATTTTGTACATCATGGCGTCCATATCGGTCTGGCTCATCACGCCCTCTACCACGTTGCCGTGAATCATAAAGGGAGGAATGCAGTAGGTAAAGCCCTTGCTGATCATAAAGTCACGGCCGTAAGCCAGAACAGCCTCATGCAGGCGGGCAATATCACCCAGCAGATAGTAGAAACCGTTGCCGGATACCCGACCGGCAGCGTCCAGATCAATGCCGTTGAAGGATTCCATAATCTCGGTGTGGTAGGGAATGGGGTACTCGGGCACAACGGGGTCGCCGAAACGCTGCACTTCCACGTTGCAGCTGTCGTCCGGTCCCAGAGGTACGCTCTCGTCGATAATCTGGGGAATCACCAGCATAATCTTGTGAACCTTTGCCTCCAGCTCGCTCTCTTTTGCCTCCAGCTCAGCCAGACGGTCTGCGTCCTTCTTCACTTCTTCCTTCACAGCCTCAGCCTCAGCCAGCTTGCTGGGGTCTTTTTTGGCCTGACCCATGAGCATACCGACCTTCTTGGACAGGGTATTGCGGGCGGTACGCAGCTCCTGTGCCTGCTGAATGGTAGCGCGCAGCTCCTGGTCCAGAGCAATGACCTCGTCTACCAGAGGCAGCTTTTCATCTTGAAACTTCTTCTTGATGTTTTCTTTTACCAGTTCCGGGTTTTCCCGGATCAATTTCATGTCCAGCATGTTTGTTTCTCCTTACATTTAAAAGTCATCAAATCATGATAAGAATGTTCGTCTTCCCTTTCCGATGGTTCGGAAAGATTTGTTCGCCTTATTCGGCCTGCTGTTTCCGGGGCAGCTTGTTGCCGATGGAACGCAGAGCGTCCATCAGCGCCTCCCGGTCGTCGGCGTCATAGTAATCGATTTCGATTTTACCGCCGTTTTTCCCCTCGGTCATTTTCACTTTCCGGCCCAGACTGGTTTCCAGCTGCTTGGCAGCCAGCGCCAGATAATCAATGCCTGCAGGCTTATGTTCCCTTTTTTCCTGCTTTTTCCCCAGACTGACGGCCATCGCCTCGGTCTGACGAACGGAAAGGCCTTTCAGCACAATCATACGTGCGGCCTCAATTTTAATGGAATCATCGGGAATTGCCAGCAACGCCCGTGCGTGACCGGCGGACAGCTCTCCGGATTCCAGAAGATTCAGCACCTCTTCCGGCAGCGCCAGCAGCCGCATTGCGTTTGCAATGGCCGGACGGGATTTGCCCACACTCTGTGCAGCCTCTTCCTGGGTCAGGCCGTATTCCTGAATCAATGCCTGATAGCCTCTGGCCTCTTCCACCGGATTCAGGTCCGTTCTCTGCAAATTCTCCACCAATGCCAGCTCTGCTGCCAGACGGTCATCGGCTTCAATCAGCGTCACGGGAACCTCCTGCAAGCCGGCCATACGGGCCGCCCGCCACCGCCGCTCGCCGGCGATAATCTGGTAGTACCCGGTGGGCAGTTTCCGCACCGTAATGGGCTGAATCATGCCGTGCTGCTTGATGGAATCGCTCAATTCCTGCAGGGCTACGGGGTCAAAATAGTGTCGGGGCTGATCGGACTTCGGCTCCACCTTGGCAATGGGTAAGGTCATCTGCTGTGCGCCGATTTCAGCGCTCACGTCCCCGCCCAGCAAGGCGCCCAGACCGGTGCCAAGTCCTTTTTTTGAACCTGATGCCATGTTTCCCTCCTTACTTGCCTTCAATTTGTTTCACAAGCTCTGCGCCCAGTTTCAGATAGGCGGAGGAGCCTCTGGAAATACGGTCATAGGCAATGACCGGCTTGCCATGGCTGGGAGCCTCGGCAATGCGGACATTCCGGGGAATCACCGTGCGGTACACCTTGTCTCCGAAATACCGGCGAATTTCTCCGGCCACCTGCTCGGAGAAATTCGTTCGTCCGTCATACATCGTCAGGACGATGCCCTGAATTTCCAGTTTGGGATTGATGCGGGAGTTAATCATTTTAATGGTGGTTGTCAGGTCTGCAATGCCCTCCAATGCGTAGTATTCGCATTGCACCGGCACCAGAACGCTGTCAGCCGCAGCCATCGCATTCACCGTCAGCAGCTCCAATGAAGGCGGACAGTCAATGAGAATATAATCATACTGATCCTGCAGGGGTTCCAAAGCATTCCGCAGGACGTATTCCCGGTCCGGCATGTCCACCAATTCCACGGACGCACCGGAAAGGTCTTTATTCGTGGGGATCACATCTCCGTATTTGGTATGTACCACGCAATCCTCGGCGGTCACTTGTCCGGCCAGCAGATTGTACAGATTCGGGGTCTTTCCCTTGTCCACGCCCATGCCGGACGTGGCATTTCCCTGTGCATCGCAGTCTACCAGCAGTACCCGACGATTCCGCTTTTTCAGCGCAAAAGTCAGGTTTACGCAAGTTGTGGTTTTTCCCACGCCGCCTTTTTGGTTTGCTATGGCGATAATCTTAGCCATGGGCCACCTCTTCCTTATATTTCGTGTGACCCATTATAGCAATCACGCCTTGTAAATGCAAGGGGTTCCGAATGTTTCACGTGAAACATTTTGAAATTTCCGTGGAACCCGGTAGGAGAATGTTTCACGTGAAACATTCTCCCTCAAGACAAGAATCCCTCTAAATCCGCCAGAGAAAGTTCTGGGTGCAGGGCCAGATTGATGCCGTAGCCCACCAATTTCCCGGCATCAGCCACAAATCGGTCGATTTCCCGGGGTGTGACAATCATACCGGCGGCCTCTCCCCCATCCGGATCTTCTTGATTCGTCAGCTCGGCAGCCATGGTGCCTGCATCCACAACGGTGGGAACGCCCACGGCAATCACCGGAATTCCAAGGGGTTCCTGATTCAGCGCCTGCCGATGATTTCCCACCCCGGACCCGGGGGCAATCCCGCTGTTGCAGATTTGCACCGTGCGGCACAAACGATGGAGCGACCGCGCCGCCAACGCATCAACGGCAATCACCCGGTCCGGACGCACCGTCTCCGCCGCGGCTTTTACCAACGCGGCGCTTTCGATGCCCGTGGTGCCCAACACCCCGGGGCAAACCACAGACACCCCGCGAAAAGATTCAAAAACCTCCGGCAACTGCTGTTTCAGATGTCGTGTCACTAAAATATTTTTGGCGCATATCGGTCCGACGGCGTCGGGGGTGATTCCGGGATTTCCCAAACATGCCAGCAAAACAGACTCGTTCTCCCTCAGCCGCAGCTGTTCCCGAAGAATCTCGGCAAGCGCCTGCGCCGTCTGAGAAAATCCCCGGTCCTGCCGTCGGAGATAGGCACTCATCTCTAACGTATCATACGTTCCAATCGGTTTACATAATCTGTCAGCGGCCTCAGCTGTCTCAATGACCATACGATGCACCCGGATTCCCTCATGCACCCCACTGCGGTAAGTTACGCCCGGCAGCGCGTCAAATTCCGCCCCCAATGCGGCCCGGTTTTCCAGCGCCAAATCTGTCCGAAACCCTTGTTTCATGGTACTTTCCCGCCTTTTTGCTACAAAATGTTGTGGGTAGTTTGTCCAAAAGACACTAACGTATTCGTTTTCTAAAAAATTATAAAAAAACCCTTGCAATTCCAAGAATTCTTTGGTACAATAAATATCCGCAAGTCGAACGACTGGCAATCATATAGGAGGAGGTGGCAATAGAAGTATGCCCAACATTAAATCCCAGATCAAGAGAGATGCCCAGAACAAGGCTCGTCAGGCTAAGAACAAAGCAGAGAAGTCTGCACTGAAGACTGCGATCAAAAAGTTCGATGCAGCTGTTGCTGCAGGTGACAAAGAAGCTGCCGCAAGTACCTATAAATGTGCTGTCAGCGCAGTTGACCATGCCGCAGGCAAGAACCTGATCCACAAGAACAATGCAGCTAACAAAAAGTCTGCAATGGACAAGAAGCTGAATACCCTGGCCTAATCTCTGCCAGTAAATAATTCCCCCAAGGAAAGACTGAATCGGTCCCTCTTTGGGGGATTTATTTATATCCGTGCGGTTCCCCGAAGTCTTTTGACTTTGGGGATTTTTTTATCCCGACAGCCGTAGAAACCGATTTTCGCACGGCAAAAGAGCCCCATTTCGGCCGGTTTTCGTGGAAAAACCCTCCGATTCCAGCGATTCCAGACTTCTTTTTTGACCAATCCATCGTTTCTCTTCCTCCCATTTGCTCCATTCGGCTGAAAAAATTTGAAAAAATCCGTTGACAACGGGGAAAACGTGTGCTACTGTATTAAGCAGATAGAACAACAATACAAAAAGAGGAGGCGTCCAAATGGAATGGAAACTCACCAGTGACCGGCCCATCTGGCTGCAATTAAAAGAACAGATTACGCAGCGGATTGTAACGGGGGTGTACCCCATGGGCAGCCGCCTGCCCAGCGTGCGGGATTTGGCATCGGAAACGGGCGTGAACCCCAACACCATGCAGCGGGCATTGGCGGAATTGGAAAATGACGGTCTGGCGGAATCCAATCGGACCACCGGCCGTATGGTAACAACAGACGCAGCGATTATCGAGGTTGTGCGCAGCGCATTGGCGCAGCAATGCATCGACGGCTTTTACGAGGGCATGGAACAGCTGGGATATACCCGGGAGGGTGCGCGGCAGAAATTGGAGGAACAGAGCAATGGCAAATGAATTGGTAAAAATTGAAGGTCTGAGCAAGCGGTTTGGCGCGGTGCAGGCATTGGATTCCGTGGATTTGCATTTGGAGGGCGGCCACATCATCGGTTTGTTGGGCCCCAACGGCTCCGGCAAAACCACGCTGATTAAAATTCTGAACGGGCTGCTCCGTCCGGACAGCGGTGTGGTGGAAGTGGACGGCGCAGCCCCCGGACCCCACACGAAATCGGTGATCAGCTATCTCCCCGACCGACCGTATTTTGCCGATTGGATGCGCGTGGGCGACATTTTCGATTTGTTCTGCGATTTTTACGCGGATTTCGACCGGGACCGGGCGGAATACATGTGCAAAACCATGCAGATTACCACGGATATGAAAATGAAAAATATGTCCAAGGGCACGAAAGAGAAAACCCAGCTGATTCTCACCATGAACCGGAAGAGCAAGCTGTATCTGTTGGACGAACCCATTGCCGGTGTGGACCCTGCCGCCCGGGAGTTCATTATGGACACGATTCTCTCCAACTATAACCCTTCCGGCTCGGTCATCATCTCCACCCACCTGATTTCCGATATTGAACGGGTTTTGGACGAGGCGGTTTTGATTCGCTCCGGTAAGATTCTGCTCCATGACTCCGTGGACGCCATTCGGGAACGGGAAGGCAAGAGTGTGGACGAATTGTTCCGGGATATGTTCCGTATGGACTATTGAGGAGGAAAGAAAGATGTTTGGAAAACTTTGTAAATATGAATGGCGCTATATGTCGCGCATTTTCCTGCCCATGTGGGCATTGGTACTGGTGCTGAGCGTGGTCAATCGGTTTACGCTGTATATCGATTCCACCTCTCCTCTGTCCAGCAAAATCGTAACTCTGGCGCTGTTGGCTCTGGTATTCGCCTGCTGCGCCTTGGGCGTTGTGGCCATTGTAATGATTGTGCAGCGGTTTTATCAGGGCTTGCTGAAAGATGAAGGCTATCTGATGTTCACCCTGCCGGTGAAAAGCGGCATGCTCATCAATGCAAAGGGTATCACCGCTGTGCTGCTGTGGGCCATTACCGGCGTTGTAGGCGTTTTGGTGTTCGTAATTATCGGCACCCGCTTGGTGGCATGGGAGGATATCCAAAATACGTTTGGACTTCTCATCGAGTCTTTGAACCATTATCAGATCTCCGGATTCGCCGTATTTATGGCGGTGCTGTGGGGTGTGATTGCCGGTCTGATGGGCATTGCCGCTCAGCTGTATCAGATTTATCTGGCCATTGCCATCGGTCAGTTGGGCAAAAAGCACCGGGTGGCGCTGTCGGTGATCAGCTATTTGGGCATTAGTATCGTTTTGAGCTGGCTGACTGCATGGGCAGGATATTTCATGGACCGTTGTGAAGTTCTGGATGTTTTGTTCAACACATGGGACTTGAGGAATAATGTGGCGAACAGCTTTAAATTTATGGTGGGCGTAGAGGCACTTGGCGCGGTCGCAGCATTTCTGCTGACTCTGGTGTTCTTCTTCCTTACCCGGTATATTCTGGAAAAGCACCTGAATCTGGAATAATCCGAAACCGAACTGCAACACCTCTCATTCATTCCTTTGTTCCCCGACGGACATTGCTCCGCCGGGGAGCATTTTTTCTATACACGGAAACCAATGTGCAGATTGCGAAATCAAAACGAATGCGTATAATATAAAAATATGGCATGAACTGTTGGGCATTGAATGTATGATTCCGGCAGTCAGCCAAATCGGAGCATAGTTTTGAGGTGAACTGCGTATGGAACCGATTGATCTTTTGACAACATTAAATGAAAACTATCTTCCTCAGCTGCAGGTCATGCTGACGTCTCTGGCGATGAATAATCCGAATGATACGTTCGCACTCATTTTGCTGCACAGCGGTATTTCAGAGGAGAAACTTCACAGCGTGAAACAGCAATGCGATGCGTATGGCTATACGTTTCTTCCGACTGTGGTAGATGACGTTTTATTCCATAAGGCGCCTGTGACAAAGCAGTATCCGAAGGAAATGTACTATCGTTTGCTGGCACCGCAGCTGCTGCCGAAGGAGATCAAGCGCGTGCTTTATCTGGACCCGGATACGCTGATGATCAATCCCCTCCGCCCGCTGTGGGAAACCGATTTGCAGGGGAATCTCTTTGCGGCAGCGGCGCATACCGGCAAAACCGAGCTGGCGAACAATGTCAATCAGCTGCGTCTGGGAACGGAGCAGGATTATTATAATTCCGGTGTTCTGCTGATGGACTTGGAGCTGGGACGAAAGGAAATTATCCCGGAGCAGATTTTTCAGTATGTGGAGCAGCATGGTAAAGAACTGATTCTGCCGGACCAAGATGTGCTCAATGCCATGTACGGCGACAAAATTTTGCCGCTGGAAGATGCAATCTGGAACTATGATGCCCGCAATTACAGCAATTACATGCTCCGCAGCGGCGGTGTTTATGATATGCCGTGGGTGATGCAGCATACGGCGATACTTCATTTCTGCGGCAAAGAAAAACCGTGGCACCCTCTGTATCTCCATCGTTTTGGCATTCTGTACCAGCATTATATGCAGATTGCCCGGCGGGCATGGGGAATCAGCTTGTGAGCGCTGCCATCGAAATAGATGAAATACCAAAAATTGCATGTTCGGAAAGCAAAAATCACCGGGAAACGTCTTTGATAGACGTCTCCCGGTGATTTTCCTTACAGACTGTTCAGATATTTGTCCACAGCCTCTGCGGCGGCTTTCGCCCCGGCAACGGCCTCCACCACGGTTTTTCCGCCGTGTACCACGTCTCCGGCGCCGAAAATGCCCGGCACCGTGGAGCAGTGATTCTCGTCCAGTTTCAGCAGACCCTTGTCCGTCACTTCCAGACCGAAGGTGGTGTTCACCAGCTTGGATTTCGGCCCCTGACTTGCGGCAATGATGGTGAAATCCGCCGGCTCCAGAATCTCCTCCGGGTCCACGGAAAGATAGGTGCCGTCCTCTGCCACGTGGGTATGATGGAACACCGGACCCTCTTTGGTGATGCGGCAAATCTGCATTTCCGACCGGAATTCCGCACCCTCCAGCTTGGCCAGTTCGATTTCAATGGGGTCGGCGGCGCTTTGGGCTCTCCGGGCATACAGGGTCACGTACTCCACGCCCCGATGCAGCGCCGTCCGCGCTACGTCAATGGCTGTGTTGCCGGTGCCGATAACAGCCAGCCGCTTTCCAATCTGGAAAGAATCCGGGGAGGCCAGATAATGAATTCCGTAGCAAATATTGGGAAGACTCTCCCCCGGCACATTCAACGGACGGGCCCGCCACAGACCGCTGGCGATGAAAACGGCGTCATAGCCGTCCCGGAACAAGTCGGGAATGAAAAGCGAGGTACCGATGGACGTATGGAGCCGGAGATGGAGACCGGACCGCAAAAGCATATTGGTGTAGCGGTCCAGAATGCGGTTGGGCAGCCGGAAATCGGGAATACCGTACCGCAGCATACCGCCCAGTTGGCTTTCCGCCTCGAAAATGGTCACCTCGTGGCCTTTCCGCATCAGCTCCACGGCAGCGGTCAGACCGGCGGGACCACCGCCGATGATGGCAACCTGCCGTCCGGTGGCGGGCGCGCAGGGGATTTCCATGCGGTCCAGGCAGGTATCGGAAATATAGCGTTCCACATAGCCCCAATGCACCGGGTCGCCCTTGATGCCCCGGACGCAATGCCCCTCGCACTGACGGCCGTGATTGCACACAATGGCGCAGATGAGAGACAGCGGGTTATTTTCAAACAGCTGTTTGCCGGCATCAATCAAATGGCCCTCCCGCAGCAGCTTGATGGCACCGGGAATATCGGTATTGACCGGGCAGCCTTTCCGGCAGCTGGGATTTTTGCATTGCAGGCAGCGTTCCGCCTCGATTTGAAATTGCAGCATTTCAGTCTCCTTTTCCCTGTTTTTTAACGGATTTACAGACAGAATTATGTGTTTTCTTATTATATCAATTGATTTGTGAAATAACAAGCCGGTAATGGACAGAAAATGCAATTCTGCAAATGGGGGCCGGTTCCGGGAAAACAAAACCTACCTGCTGTATAGATTGCACAAAAGCGACGGGGCGTGATTTGACAACTCTAAACAATGTGAAAAAAATATCAAAAAGTGATTGACAAACGGGTGAGAATTGAGTAAGATATGTTCTGCAAGGACGAAGAAGAACCTTGTTAGTAAGAAAGGCAACAGTGTTGTCACTCATTTATTACTACCTTATTTTCTTATTTCTATTTGTTTTTTCCCGACAACAAGTGGGCTGACGGTTTCGATCAGCCCACTTGTTGTTTTCTGACGAAAACGGACTCCCCTTCCCCTATTCCGGGGAGAAATCGGACCGCTTTCGGACAAAAGATAAAAAAAGAGGAACGGCAGCGCCGTTCCTCTTTTCAATTTGTATCAAGGAGAATCGATTACAGGTTGTAAGCGATTTCGAAACCTTCGTGCATAGCGTCGCTGGACTGACGAGCCTTGATGGCGTCGCCGATGACGAACACTTCGGGCACGAACTTCTTCAGTTCCTCGGACAGGGGATCGTAGTTACGAGCGCCCAGACCGAACAGAACGTAATCGAAACCTTCCAGCCACTCTTCCTTGTCCCACTCGCCGGCAGCGTTCTTGCGCTGAACCTTGACGGAGTGATCAGTCACTTCCAGAACCTTGGTGTTCACGTTGATGTGAACGTTGTTGTGGTCCAGAGAACGCATCAGAGGTGCGCGGTTGGGCAGGCAAACGCCGTTCAGGACTTTCGGAGCCATCTCCACGATGGTGATGTCCACATCGCCGATGGAGGTCTCTTTTGCACCTGCGGTAGCCATCATCAGGTTGGGACGTGCGTCCATCAGAATGGTCTCAGCGGTCTCGCAAGCAACTTCGCCGCCGCCCAGGATGCAGACTTTACCGGAGTTGATGACCAGGTCGCCGCGCAGGAAGTCATGAGCGGTCAGAACGGGGTAATCAGCGGTACCCTTGATGGGGGGAACCAGGGGCTTAGCGCCGGTTGCGCAGATGACTGCGTCGGGAGCAAATGCCTTCACGTCTTCAACAGTAGCTTCCTTGTTGAACACAATTTCCACGCCGGCCTTCTTGCAGCGGTAGTTCAGGTGCATCAGCCACTTGCACATCTCCTGCTTACCGGGAGAACGCACAGCCAGGTTCAGCTGACCGCCGATGATGCTGTCCTTTTCCCAGATGGTGACCTTGTGGCCGCGCTCAGCAGCGGTCATAGCAGCGTACATACCGCCAGGGCCTGCGCCGATAACCAGCAGCTTCTTGCTCTTTGCTGCGGGCTTGCCCAGCTCGGGGTAATCGTACTCTTTGCCAACCAGGGGGTTGATGTGGCACTTGCACTGGGGCTTCTCGGAAGAACGGGTCACGCAGGAACCGTCGCAAGAGCCGCAGGGAGTGATGTCGTCCAGCAGGCCTGCTTTTGCCTTGTTGGGCAGATCGGGATCAGCCAGCAGGGGACGGCCCATGGAAACGCCGTCAACCAGACCGCGCTCCACAATATCAGCAGCGTAACGCACGTCGTTGATCTTACCGACAGCGTAAACGGGGATGTTGACAACTTTCTTGATTTCGGATGCTTCGTACACGTTCATGCCGATCTGCTTGCCGTGTGCGGGCAGGATGTACTCCAGAGCCTCGTACTGAGTACCGCCGGAAACCTCCAGCAGGCTGACGCCAGCTTCCTCGAACTTGGGAGCCAGATACAGCATTTCCTGCAGGCTGTTGCCGCCTTCCACACGCTCGCTGCCGGAAACACGCAGGAAGATGGGGAAGTCAGGGCTCAGGTTCTTACGGCACTCGCGAATGACTTCCAGAATGAAGCGTGCGCGGTTGTCGATGGTTCCGCCGTACTCGTCCATACGCTTGTTGCGCAGGGGAGACAGGAAGGAGCCGGGCAGCATGTAAGCGTGAGCGGTGTGCAGGCCCAGAGCGCCGCAGCCGGCAGCCTCAACACGGCGAGCAGCAGCACCGTACTGCTTCACAACGGTCTGAATCTCTTCCACGCTGATGGGGCGGGAAACGTGGCCGTTTGCGTTCTTGTTAACGGAGGGGCCCAGAGGAGCAATGCCGCGGTAGCCGCAGATGGACTCGGGACCGGGGTGAACGATCTGGGGCACCAGGGTAGAACCGGTGTCGGAAACGCGCTTAGCAAAAGCAGCGAACTGAGGAACCAGCTCATCGCGGTCCAGAGCGGTGGTACGGCCGATGTACCAGTACTTGTGGTCAACGGTCACAGCGTCAATCACGACGAAACCGCAGCCGCCTTCTGCGCGGCGGACGAAAATGTCAGCCAGTCTCTTAGGGACGGTGCCGTCTGCTGCTTCGTAGTCCATGCTCATAGGAGCCAGACCGATACGGTTCTGCAGAACGGTTTTGCCAACCTTCAGGGGGCTGAACAGCTTGGAATCTTTCATCTCCATGATACAATACCTCTTTCTTCGGTTGATAAATGCACATATTATGTGTATATGCCTGGAAAATGTCGGCGGCGGTCCCCACTCCAATAGGACCCGCCCCACAGTTCAGACATTTTACCACTAGGGGGAGAAACCGGCGAGTAATCAAATCTGCCGGAAATAGAGCAGAGTTTTACAATGATGAACGGGCTGCTCTGCCCGCGTACCGGAAATCGGGATAAAAAGCCCTGCGCCGAGCGCGGGGCTTTTTTATTCCGTGCGTCAATTATGCCTGGATAGCACCGGTGGGGCATGCGGACTCGCATGCGCCGCAGTCAACGCAAGCATCTGCATTCACAGCGTACTTGTCGCCAGCGGGAGCGATAGCTTCCATGGGGCAGGCGGATGCGCAAGAGCCGCAGCCAACGCAAACTTCTTCATTAATCTTGTGAGCCATTATAAATTACCTCCACACAATAAATCGGTGAATGCCATAAGCCATATACGGGCAATTCACATCACTGTGCATTGTATCATAAAAAATCAGAAAATCAAACAGTTTTTCATTGTTTTTTATAGAAAAACGTATGATATTTTCGTGACAAAGTTCAATTTTGCATAAAAACGAGACAAATTAAGGAAAATGTGCCTGTTTTTGCGTATATCCCTTTTACTCCGCAGGAATTACCGGGGAATTTTGACGAAAAAAACATCGGATTCGCCTTGCAGAAAATCCGATGTTTTTTTGATGAAATTGGCATCAATTATGCGATGCCGGTCACTTCATAGCCTGCGTCTGTGACGGCGGCTTTCAGCTGCTCGTCTGTGACATTGCCGGTGATTTCGCACACGGCGTTTTTGTTTTCCAGAGACACGGCGGCGGTGACGCCCTCCAGCTTGTTCAGTGCATCGGTGACGTGTTTCACGCAGTGGGGGCACATCATGCCCTCGATGGAAATGGTTTTTGTCATGATAGAAGACTCCTTTGTTTCTGTTGTATCACTTGTATGGGATAAGTCCTCCGACTGAGCCGGGTCAGCCGTGACGGCTGTCATGGTCGGCCGGAAGAACCGCAGCCGCAAGGCGTTGGTAACCACGAAGAAGGAAGAAAAGCTCATTGCCAGAGCCCCCAGCATGGGATTCAAAGACAAATGCAGACTGGGGTAGAGCACACCGGCGGCAATGGGAATACCGATGCAGTTGTAGAAGAAGGCCCAGAACAGATTCTGCTTGATATTCCGCAGGGTAGCCCGGGAGAGATGGATTGCGTTGACCGCATCGGACAAGCTGCTCCGGGTGAGAATCACGTCCGCAGATTCCATGGCGATGTCCGTGCCTGCGCCGATGGCAACACCCACGTCCGCCCGCATCAGTGCCGGGGCGTCATTGATGCCGTCGCCAATCATGGCCACCTTGCGGCCATTTTCCATCAGCCCGCGGACTTTGGCCTCTTTTTCTTGGGGGAGCACCCCGGCATATACGGTGTCGATGCCGGTTTTCCGTCCAATGGCAGCGGCGGTGACCGGGTTGTCTCCGGTGAGCATAACCACTTGAATACCGTCCTGTTTGAGCTGCGCCACGGCGGCGGGGCTGTCCGGTTTCACTTCATCGGCGCAGCAGATAACGCCCAACGCCTTGCCGTCGGCGGCAAAATACAAAACCGTTTTCCCGTCTTGGGCGGCTTGGTCGTATTGGGAATCAAAAGAAACCTGCAGGAAATCCATAAACCGCCGGTTGCCTGCGGAAACCCGCCGGCCGTCAATGGTGCCGGAAATGCCCATGCCCGGCGTTGCAGAGAAGTCGCTGACCGGGAGAAATTGGGAGACACCCTGCCGCTGTGCGTATTCCGTCACAGCCAAAGACAGCGGGTGCTCGCTGGCATGCTCCAATGCCGCTGCCAGGGGCAACAGACTTCCGCCGGAAAGGTCGGTGCAATCCGTCACTTCCGGCGCGCCTTTCGTAACGGTGCCGGTTTTGTCCAGTACCACGGTGTCTACCCGGGAAAGGGTCTCCAAGCCCTCGGCAGATTTGTACAGCACACCCAAATCGGCGCCGCGGCCGGTGCCCACCATAATGGCGGTGGGGGTGGCCAGACCCAAAGAGCAGGGGCAGGAAATCACCAAAACCGCAATGGCCCGGGAAAGGGCAAAGCCGAAGGATTGTCCGGCGATGAGCCATACGATGGCGGTCACAACCGCAATGGCAATCACCGCGGGCACAAACACTGCGCAGACTTTATCTGCCAATCGGGCGATGGGGGCTTTGGACCCGGCAGCGTCTTCCACCAAGGCAATGATTTTTGCCAGCGTGGTTTCGTCACCCACTTGGGTGGCGCGGAAGGTAAAATAGCCGGATTGGTTCACCGTTGCGCCGATGACCTTGTCTCCCGCCTGCTTTTCCACGGGCAGAGACTCGCCGGTGATGGCGGATTCATCAACCGCCCCGTTGCCGTCTACCACAATGCCGTCCACGGGAATGCCCTCTCCGCTCCGCACCACCAGAATGTCGCCCACGGCGACCTCTTGTGCGGCAACGGTGACTTCCTTGCCCTCCCGGAGAACGGTTGCGGTTTTCGGGGTCAAATCCATGAGCTTTTTCAGAGCGTCCTTGGTTTTTCCCTTGCTCCGCTCTTCCATGTATTTTCCGATGGAAATCAGGGTCAGAATGGTGCCGGCGGATTCATAATACAATCCGTTCATGTGGGTCATGGCGGTTTCCATGTCCATGTGCCCCAATGCGGCAGCCATTGCCAGGGTGGAGTACAGACTGTACAACAAGGAGGCGCCGGCGCCCAGCGCAATCAATGCGTCCATACTGGGGGAAAGGGCTTTCAGCGACCGGAATCCGGAAATGAAATACCGCCGCTCCAGCACCAGAATGGGCAGCACCAACAGCAGCTCCACAATGGCAGTGACCATCATATTTTCCATGCCGGACAGGAACGGGGGCAGGGGCAGACCCATCATGCCGCCCATTCCCACATACATCAGCAGAACGAGAAATACGGCGGACCAGATAATCCGTTGTTTCGTATCCGCGGCTTGGTCCTTTTCCGCTTTGGAAATATCCGGCTGTGCCGGCGATTCGCCGGGCAGGGCAGCGCCGTAGCCCGCGTCGGTTACCGCTTGAATGATGGCTTGGGGATTGGTCTCCCCGTCATCATAGGAAACGGTCATGGAGTTCATCAGCAGATTGACCTCGCATTGCTTTACGCCGGAAACCTTGTCCACGGCTTTCTGCACATGGGATTGGCAGGCGGCGCAGGTCATGCCGGTCACGTCGAATTTTTTTGTTGTATCCAAGTCAATCACCTCGGGAAATTCGCTGCCGTGCAGCGAGGACTTATTGACATTTGTCAATAACTGAAAGCATCATACCACGGAGAACGGTGATAATCAACCCTAATTTGGTAGGGATAATGGAAAATTCCCAATAATTTTCTCCGGAAAGCGGTTGAAAAAGTCGGGAAATCTGCTAAAATAGCGCCGTATCATTTAATTTTATACAATTTCATAAAGCGAGGAATGACCATGAACGAACAAACTCAGCGGCACAAGGGCATTTTATGCATTCTCTGTGCGGCGATGTGTTTTGCGGGAATGAGCACTTGCGTGCGCCTCAGCGGAGAGCTGCCGCTGTTTGAAAAGGCCTTTTTCCGAAATGCTGTGGCGGCTGTTATCGCCATTGTAACCATTCGGAAGAATCATATCCCGGTACAGGTTGGCAAGGGCAACAGAATTTATGTATTCTGCCGGTCATTATTCGGAACGATGGGTCTGCTGCTGAACTTTTATGCCGTGGACCGGTTGGATTTGGCGGACGCAAATATGCTGAATAAGCTCTCTCCCTTTTTCGCCATCATTTTCTCCTACTTCCTGCTGGGAGAAAAAATCAAGCCGGTGCAGGCTTTGGCGGTAGTAGGTGCCTTTGCGGGTGCGCTGTGCATCATCAAACCCACGGGTGCGAATCTGGAGGCGTTCCCGGCGCTGATGGGCTTGCTCAGCGGCGTGGGTGCCGGCGCGGCTTACACCTTCTTGCGGAAAGCCGCGGGAAACGGCGTGAAAGGCCCGGTGATTGTGCTGATTTTCGGTGTCTTCTCCAGTCTGGTGTGCGTTCCGTTTATTGCCATGGACTTTGTTATGCCCACGTTGAAACAGACGTTGATTTTGCTGCTGTGCGGTATCTGCGGCGCCGGCGGACAGTTTGCCATCACGGCGGCTTACACCTTTGCCCCGGCAAAGGAAATCTCCGTGTACGATTACACGCAGGTGATTTTTGCGGGGATTCTGGGATTCTTTTTCTTCCATCAGATTCCCGATTGGCTCAGCTTGCTCGGCTGTGCACTGATTATCTCCATGGCGGTGGTGAACTTCCTGTATCACCGGAATGAGGAGCGGAAGGCAGCTGCGCAATAAGCCGCCCGCGGAATCACAAAACAATAGAACAGTCCCCCGGAAAGAAACTGCTTTCCGGGGGACCGTTCTTTTCTTTCAAATTTTCCGAGGGGCATCTATCAATACATAATGCAAAACATTATATATCAAGCATTTTGCGTAGCCGGAGCAGAATCTTCCGGCGAAGTGGGATCCTTGCTCATCACAAGCTTCAGGAGCATGGGGGTAATCAGCGTGGTTACGATAACCACCACAACGATGGCAGGGAACAGTTCCTCGTCAATCAGACCGGCTTGAGAGCCCTTTTGCGCCACAATCAAAGCCACCTCACCGCGGGAAATCATACCGATGCCCACGCTCAGCGCCTCATGATTGGTAAAGCCGCAGATCTTTGCGCCCAAACCGCAGCCGATGACCTTGCTCAGCAGAGCAACCACCAGCAGGGCTGCGGAGAATCCCAGAATGGCTGCGTTCATGCCGCCCAGCTCCGTTTTGATGCCGATGCTGGCGAAGAACACCGGGGAGAAGACCATATAGCTGATCACGGTCATCTTCTTGGCGATGTAGCTGCGGGTCTTGTAAATGTTGCACAGGAACAGACCGGCAAAGTAAGCGCCGGTAATATCGGCAATGCCGAATACGGTTTCGGCAATATAGGACAGCACCAGACAGAACACAAAGGCATAGATGGCCACACGGCGTTTCTGACCCCAGTTCTCGTCCATTTTGCTGAATGCCTTGTGCATGGCAAAGCCCACAACCGCCAGAAACAGGAAGAATCCCACAATGCTGCCCAGCACCTTCAGAATGTTCACGCTGGGATCGGTAAAGCTGGTTGCCAAAGTCAGCACGATGATGCCCATAATGTCATCAATCACGGCAGCGCCCATAATGGCGGTGCCCACTTTTCCTTTCAGCTTGCCCATTTCCCGCAGGGTTTCCACGGTGATGGACACGGAAGTTGCGGTCAGCACCACACCGATGAACACGGCCCGGAGCATATGCATGGGTTCCGTGCTGTCCGGGAAGAATACCAGATAGCATGCCGCGCCGCCAATCAGAGGCACGATAACGCCAATCAAGGCAATGACAAAGGATGCAGCGCCGGTTTTCTTCAGTTCGTCAAGGTCGGTATCCAAACCGGCCATGAACATCAGCACAATGACGCCGATTTCCGAGGTCTTGGACAGAAAATCCGTTTCACCGATCCAACCCAACACACTGGGTCCCAAAATAATGCCGGCAATCAGTGCGCCCACCACCTGGGGCATGTGGACACGTTCCGACAGAAGACCCAAAACTTTTGTGGAAAGTAAGATGATTGCAATTGCGAGCAAAAAATCATAAGATTCCATAAAATTACCTCCGATTAAAAACAAATACGATAAATACGATGTTTATTCGCCCAAATGTTTCTAAATGAAACAACCCTCTCTCAAAGAGCGTGCGCAATTGTACGACTTTCCCTATTAAAAAACAAGAGAAAAAATAGACGAAAATCCGGACCGGGGGAAATGTTCAAATTGTGGAACCTTTCAATGCTTGCCAGTCGTGGGAGAAACGGATATAATAGGGGCATGCTTGTGTGAGGAAGGAAGTTGTTTTATGGGAAAGCTACTGATCATCGGGTCCACCTGCGTGGACGTTGTTTTGCGTATGGACCACCTGCCGGTAACGGGGGAGGATTTGCAGCCGGAATCCCAGCAATTTTCCGTAGGCGGCTGCGGTTGGAATATGTTTCGGGCCGCCCGCATCACCGGGGCAGACCCGGTGTTTCTCTCCCCGGTGGGCACCGGACCCTATGGGCAGCAGGTGGCGGAGGCATTTGCCCGGGCAAACGTGCCCATTCTCCGGCGGGTGCGGGAGGAAAACGGCTGCTGCTATTGTCTGGTGGAGGCTGACGGAGAGCGAACCTTTCTCTCGGTCCACGGCGGGGAATACACCATTCGCCGGGCATGGCTGGAGGCATTGGAGGAATCCTATGACTGGATTTCCGTGTGCGGTATGGAATTGCAGAAGGATACCGGCCCGGAAATCATAGACTGGCTGGAAACCCAAAGGGGAACGGTGTTTTATGCCCCCGGTCCCCGGGGGATTCTGTTGGACAGCGACCGGCAGCAGCGGCTGCTGAATCTCCACCCGGTGCTTCATTTAAATGAAGACGAGGCGTTGGCGCTGTCCGGAGAATCTACGGCGGAGAGTGCATTGGAAACCTTGTGGCGGCGCACCGGCAATCTGGTTGTCATCACGCTGGGGCCCCGGGGCTGCGCGTATCGGGCAAAGGACGGCACACAAGGGATGCTGCCCGGACGAAACGTGACCGTTACGGATACCATCGGCGCGGGAGATACCCACGCGGGGGTGACGTTGGGGTGCCTGAGCCGGAATCTGGAGCTGACCCAAGCGCTGACCTTGGCCAATGCCGCGGCGGCCTATACCGTAACCCGGTCCGGCGCGGATTTGCCGGAATCTTTGGACGTTGTACTTTGAATCACATTTCAGGAGGAAAAACAAATGGGATTTTTTGATAAATTTCGGAAAAATACGGCGGTAAACGAGGAGGCGCTGCGGGTGAATTACATCAGCGCCCGGCAGCAGAATCTGAGCTACGTACAGCGGACCCGGGTGCAGCCCGGTGAACTGAACAAGCTGTTCACCCAGACCAAAAAGACCACGCTGGAAAAAGTGGGCGACATGGACGTGCCCGGCGAGCGCCTGATTATCTGCGACCCCTGCTATCTGGGCTCCAATATGGTCAGCTGCATGGAGCGGGCCATTCAGCCGGGGAAATACCCGGTGTTTGCCGCGGTGATGAACACCAAAATGACCGGACGGGTGATTTCCGCCGTGAAAGTCAAGGTCTCCGACCAGCTGACCGTGCGCCATGAGCTGGCAATGCCCGTGGGATTCAAAATGTGGCAGGCGGAGGACCCCGGCGTATTCCCCGGCATCAGCATGGAAACCAATGTGGGCTGCGTGGTGGATAAGGTGACGGAGCTGCCCATTGCGGCCTATCTGAACCGGTATTACGACACCCACCCCGGCCAGGATTTGATTCACAACGAGCTGCTGCCCTTGGTGGAGAAAACCGGCTACGCCATGTGGCAGATTCCCGGTACGGAGTACACCGTGCCGCTGTTCTCTTCCGGTCTGGGCTCCGGCATTTACAACGCATTCTGGGGTTTTGACCAGGACAACCGGCTGACGGAGCTGGTGCTGCCCATGGTGTACCCGGAACTGTTTGAATAATTCTCCCGGGAGAGACAGAAATAAAATCGGAAGGAGCAAAAAATATGGCGGACATCAACAAGCTGCGGGAAAATCTGGAAAATTTCGGCTACAAGGTTTCCTATTATGAAACCGGCGCAGAGGCGGCTGCGGCCATTGCCGGGGCGCTCCACAGTACCACCGTGGGCATCGGCGGCAGCAAAACTGTGGAGGCTTTGGGGCTGTATGACCTGCTGAGCAAGGACAATCAGGTATTCTGGCATTGGAAACAGCCGGTGGCGGAGGCACGGGCCAATTCCCAGGCGGCTGCGGTGTATCTCACCAGCGCCAACGCCGTGGCGGAAACCGGAGAGATTCTGAACATCGACGGCGACGGCAACCGTTTGGCTGCCTCTACCTATGGCAAGGACAAGGTGTATATCATCATCGGCGTGAACAAAATCACCCCGGATTACGAAAGCGCCTTGTACCGCGCCCGGAATGTGGCGGCGCCTTTGAATGCCCGCCGTTTGAATCGGAAAACACCCTGCGCCATGGGCGAGGAAGTGAAATGCTATAACTGCAGCAGCCCCGACCGCATCTGCCATGGTCTGAGCGTATTCTGGCGGAAGATGAACGGTGTGCAGGAGTGCGAAGTGGTGATTATCAATGAGGAATTGGGCTATTAAATGCCCGTCATAAAGCAGCAAAAACGGTCATTCCCTGGGGAATGACCGTTTTTGCATACGATTTTTGTTGTTTAGATGACGTAATCATCTCCGGCAGCGCCGGCAGAGGTCAGGTCAGTCAGGCTCACGCCGTCCAGATACTGATTGACCACGTTTTCCAATCCCACCCAAACCTGCAGGGTGCGGCATTCTGCGGAACGGGCGCAGGTTGCGCCTTTTTCCAGACAAGAAACCGGGGCCAGCGTATCTTCCACGGCCCGGAGAATTTCACCCACATTGTACTGCTCCACGGGTTTGCTCAGCCGATAGCCGCCGCCTTTGCCCCGCATGCCTTGCAGTAGGCCGGCCTTGGTCAGCGCCGTTAGAATACTTTCCAGATACTTCTCGGAAATATCCTGCCGTCCGGCAATTTCCTTTGACGGAATGTAGGTGCTGCTGCTGTGTTCTGCCAGGTCAATCATAACCCGGAGGGCATAACGCCCCTTTGTCGAAACCATCATAATGAACGGTCTGCCTCCTGTTTGATTTCCTATAAACCCGCTTGGGTTGTTCGTGTGATCAAGATACCACATTACGAGGAAAAAAGCAATCCCTCGCAAACGAAATTCCGAAAAATTAAGGTGTCTTTCATAAAACATCGTATTTCTACGGGAAAAACCCATAAACCCCGAATGGTTTTCGGGAAAAAGCCCCGGCAACCCAAAAGATTGCCGGGGCTTGCGGTTTCATGGAAACTCAGGCTTTGATGGCCACGTATCCGTAGTTGGTGGTGCTGACGGTCTCTACCTTACCGGAATCATTGTAAACGAGCTTTTCCGAAATCAGGTTGCCGTAGTTGTCATAGGTGTAATACGTTGTGAAGTAATCGCCGGATTCGGTCAGCATTTTGTTGCCCTTGTCATAGGTGTAGGTATAAACCGAGGTGAAACCGCTGCCGTCGGTATATTTCTCCGAATAGGTTTCCTTGATGCAGTTTCCGTCTGCGTCATTGGTATAAACGGTGGTGTGAACCCCGTCGCTGGATTCCTCCACTATTTTGATGAGGTAGCCGTTTTTGTCATAGGTGTAGGTTTCGGTATTGAGGAAACCCACCCCCTTCCAGGTGTATTTCGTCAGATTGCCGTCGCTGTTGTAAGCGTAGGTCTCGGTCTGTGCAACGCCGTCGCTGTCGGTGCCCACTGCCTTAATCAGATTGCCTTTGGCATCGTAGGTGGAGGTGGTGCACCAAGCCAGCTTACCATCGTACAATTGGGTTTCTTTGATGCAGTTTCCTCTGGCGTCATAGGTATACTGTGTCTCATACTCGCTATCTGAATCATTGAGTTTCTCGGAAACCAGCTGTCCTTTTGCATTATAAGTAAAAATGGTTGTTGAACTGACGACACCGTCATTTTCCTCCACCATTTTCACCAGCTGATGCTGACTGTTGTAGGTGTTGACGGTGCGTTCACTGGATTTGACGCCGTCGACGGTGTACCGGGATTCGTAAGTCAGCAGGCAGCCGTCTTCGTCATAGGTATAGCGGACGGAATCTGAGCCTTCACCATACGTCACTTGGGCCAGCTCGAAATACTTTGCCTCGCCCAGATAAATGGTACTGGTGTCTCCGTCCCATTTCACGTTCACGCCCAAAAGGTTTGCCACAGCGCGCACGGGCAGATAGGTGGTGCCGTTGTAGGTGAAAGGCTCGATGGTCTTGCCGGCAGCGTCTTTCAGTTCCACGGGTTTGCCGTCCAGCGTGACTTTGATGTCATTGTATTCGATGGCAATGGTCTGGTTTTTGGTGTGGGTAACCGGGGTGCCCACGGGGGCGATGCGCTTGCCGCCGGTGGTCAGGGAAATGGTAGAGGTTGCACCGTCCCAGCCGACCGTGATGCCCAAAGCGGCAGCGGCTGCCCGGAGGGGCAGATAGGTGGTGCCGTTCCAGACAAACGGCTCTACGGCAGCGCCGCTATCGCCGCCGGCCCGGGGAACAATGGGAGCGCCGTCTGCCACGATGGTGACATCGCTGTAGTTCACCCAAGCGTTCTTGGTGGCATTGGTTGCCATTGCGGGTACGGAAAGGCTCAGCAGCATAGCGCCGCCGAGAGCGAGGGGAAGGATTCTTTTCATGTTGTATTCCTCCGTAAATCGTTTTTTGGGAGCATCCGCTCCATGGTACCGTTGCTGTTTCTCATTATACCAAAAATTCAGTATCAGTTCAATGAAAATGTGAGAGAAATCACAAAAGGCGGTCCTTTGTCGAACCGTGTCGAATCTTGTCGAACTTTGTCGAAAACTGTCGAACGGTGTCGAATGATGTCGAAATCGGCGAAATGGGTATGATTTTCCTTACATACGGGTATTCTCCCACCAAACACACAAGGGAGGCAATGGAAATGTTCCATACATCTGGTATCGTTCGGACTGGGGAAACATTTGACCGGTCTGGGGCGGTGTTTTCCCGGTATGCCCAACAGCTGGAGCGGGCATTTTCCCAACCCGCCGGGGAATTGCCCTGCCCGGCGCAGATCCTGTTCCTCACGGAATACAGCCGGGCAGCCGGGGAGAAATCTCTGTTGCCGTTGGCGGAACAGCTGCTGCATCGGCTTGCCGCGAACCGGGATTCGTGCCATGGGCAGCGGGGTTTGCTGCTGTTTGCCGCCGGGGAATTGTATCGCCGTACCGGCTGCCGGGAAACGGAAACCGCCGCCGATTGCTTGGCGGAGAAATTGATGGCGGAACGGCAGGTACCGCCCGATTCTGCCCTTGGCGGAGCATGGGCGATGACCATTGCAGGATTGGCACGGGCGGGGCGCGCTTTTGGGCGGCAGCGGTATTTGGAGGCTGCCCTCCGGGGAGAAGAGCGGCTCCGGGCAGGGATGTCGAAAAAAGTCGAATTTTGTCGAAAGCAGGGAGAACCACCGGCAGCGCTTGGGGATTATGCGTGGTATGCCATTGCCCTGCTGGAATTGGCGCTGTCCGGCTGCGGGGAGGGATATGCCGCCGGGGCGGAGACCTTATTGGACCGGGCGGAGGAATTGTTTGCCGCTCCGGCGGGGGGATATGGGGGTACACTGTCCGACAACGGGGCAATGCTCTGGGCGCAGCAAATGCTGCAAACCCAACGACCGGATTGGACTCGGCGGGAGCGGGGGCGCCGGCAGGCGGAATGGCTGATGGAGGTCAGCACCCGGATGCCGGAGCCCATGGCATTGACCGCGTTGCTCCGGCTTCCGTAAAAAAAACAAGGCGGAACCCGCGTTCCGCCTTGTTTGAAGGATTGTTCGATTGTTTTACTTGCTGGGGAACAGGTCTGTGGGCAGATCGCCCATTTCGTTCAGCTGCATCATCACCAATGCCTGGGTTGCGCCCCGGTGGCCTTTCTGAGAGGCCTCCTGATACCAGCGCTTGGCCTCTTCCGGGTCAGCCTTGGTGCCCAGACCCTTTTCATAGCACTGTGCCACGCGGTACATGGCGTCCACATGGTGCTGCTCGGCAGCCGCCAGGAACCACTTGAATGCCATTTCCTCGTTCTTTTCCACGCCGATGCCCTGACTCAGGCAATCTGCGTAAGCATAGCGGCCGTCGGCATGCTGCCGTTTTGCTGCCCGGCGGAAGAACTCCGCGGCCTTTTCCAAATTCTGGTCCACGCCGTCGCCCTCGGTGTAGAACACACCCAGCTGGAACAGCGCGTCGGCATTGCCCAAATCTGCGGCCATCTGCAGCCACTTTGCGGCATTGACGCAGTCATTTTTGTGCAGGTAGTAGCTTGCCACCAGCAGCTGTGCATGAATGTGGCCCAGCTCTGCGGCAATCTTGAACTCTTCCAGTGCTTTCTCGTCGTTCCGTTCCACGCCGTCGCCCTGCTTGTACTTCAGACCCAGTGCAAACGCCTCGTCGGCATTGCGCTCGCTTGCGTCCCGGTAATCGGTGGGGTCCGGCTGTGCAGGCTGCTCCGGCTGAGGGGCCGGTGCCGGTGCGGCGGGCTGCTGCTCGGGCAATGCGGCGGTGCCGGTGGAGCCGAAACGGCCCTCGCCCCGCTGGGTGTCGGACAGCTCTTCGGCTACGGTAAAGGCGGGGGTGAAATACGGTGTGAACAGCATCTGTGCAATGCGGTCGCCGGGCTGTACGGTCTGCTGCACCTTACCGTGGTTCAGCAGCGTCACAAAAATCTCGCCCCGGTAATCCGGGTCAATCACGGCCACCTTGTTGGCAGGGGCCAGACCCTGCTTGGAGGCCATGCCCGACCGGGCATAAATCAGACCGGCAACGCCCATGGGAATTTCCATGGCAAGTCCGGTGGGAATCATGACGGTTTCGCCGGGGTAAATGGTTACGGGCGCCTGCAGGCAGACGCACAAATCAAAACCTGCGGCGGCAGCGGAGCCCTGAACGGGCAGAACGGCATGGGGGTTCAGTTTTTTGATGTTCATGTTGAAATCCGGCATAAGGGATTCCTCCTGTTCTTAATCGATATATGGACTATAAATTTCCTGCATCATTTGAGCCGTAGCGGTTTGATCCGCCACGAAGTAAGAGCCGCCGTTGATCATCTGCGGCTGACCGGGGAGGGTGTTGGTGGTGATGTCGGCAAAATCGCAGCCAATCATCGCCCGGGCAATCCAAATCAGATTGCCAACGGAAAGGTCCGTGGTGGTGTCATTCCGAACGGCAGCCAAAGCCGCGGGACCGCGGAAAATCAGCATGGGATTGACCCACTGCTCCATGGCAGCCTGCACAAAGGCCCGCTGCACGTTCACCCGTTCCAAATCGGCCATGGCATAGCCGGAGCGGAATCGGAGCAGCTGCACGGATTCTTCCCCGTCCAGCTTTTGTTCTCCGGCCTTGAGATGGATATACAAATTCTGATAGGGGTCCTCGTAATCCATGTCCATGGGCACATTAAAGGTGACGCCGCCGAACAAATCCACGATTTTCTCCACCACGTCGAAATTGACCATGGCATATCGGTCCGGCCGGAATCCCAGCAGGACGGTGACCTCGTTCATCAGATTTTCCATGCCCGCCTCCCCTCCGCCGGCAGCGCCGCAGGCGGAATTCAGCTTCGGCACGGAGTAGCCGGAGGTGTACGTGTCTCGGGGCAGGCTCAGCAGACTGACGGTGTGTTCCCGGCTGTCCAAGGTCATTAAAATCATTGTGTCTGTGCGGTAGCCCTCTTCGTCGGTGCCGCACAGCAGGATTGTGGATACGCCGCTGCGGCGGGTCCGGCTGTCGGTATGGTCTTTCGGCTGCCCGAAAAAGCAGCAGATAATCGCGAATGCCACCAGCACACCCAGTAAACTCAGCAGTGTGCGGCGGAGAAAGGGGTGTTTCCGCCCCGGTTGATCTACATACATGAGATTGCACTCCCAGTGATAAAATTTCCCGTTCTTTGTCAAGAACAGAACGATTGTACCACACATTCCCCCGTAGGGCAATGAAATTCGTGGAAAGGGGTTGGGATTGCGGCTTTATTGATAGGCTTTATTTGTAGAGTACGCAACATTGACGTTATCCGGAAACTGTGATACAATTCATTAATTACAAATTGTAACAACTTGGCATCGAAGGTAGCGAAAAACGTTATGGAACAAAACAAAATCCTCATAGCAGATGATAATCCTCAAATCCGCGGCATTTTAAAGCGGTTGTTTGAGACGGAATATGAGATTGTGCAGGCTGAAAACGGAAACGAGGCATTGGAGCTGTACCGGGCAAACCGGGAGATGCTGGCAGCGGTGCTGCTGGACTTGAATATGCCGGAATATGACGGTATGTATTTTCTGGAGCAGCTGACTGCCCGGTATCCGGAAAATTCCGTGCCCGTGGTGTGCGTCACCGGAGACGAGCGGGAGAGCAGCCTGATTCAGGCCTATGCCCATAAGGTCAACAGCTTTATCTCCAAGCCTTTCAATACGGATTACGTTCGCCGGGTGGTTCGCTCCGCTGTGGAAGGCAGCGAGCGCCACACGGAATATGACAATGTCAATCTGCTCAGCCGGCTGACGGCTGTGCTGAACCGCTGTCATGCAGACATCGGCGCCGTGCAGACGGCATTGGAAATTCTGGGCGCCTATCTGGGCGCCGACCGGGTGAGCCTGTATATGCGGCCCATGCAGTCCGAGCTGTTTCAGTGGTGCCGGAAAGACGTGCCCGGCTCGTACTGGCAGACCTATCGCTGGATGCTCCGAAACGGCTGGGACCGGGATTGGACCGCTCCGGAGGAGTGGATGATGCAGGCGGGACCGGCTTACGGAAACTACAAACAGTACGAAGCATACTATAAAAAATATGCCGTTCACGGCATGACCTGTCTGAAACTGGAGGGAATCCGGAAACACCCTGCCTTTTTAATCATTGAAAATGCCGGCGGCGGGGTGCGGGACGTGGTGCTGCTGTTCGCGCTGCAAAATCTGTTCTCTCTGGCGGTGAAAAATGCGGAGCTGACCATTGTGGACCAGAAAACCGGCGTGTATAACCGCCGGCTGTACACGGATTATATGAACCGTCTGACCAAGAGCAATCACAAGAGCTTGGGCGTGATTGTGATGAATCTGAACAGCATGCACCAGTATATTGCCACCTACGGACAAGCCGCCGGCGATGAATTGCTGGAGCGGACGGCCGAATTGGTCGGCGAGCAGGTGGGCGGCGCTTGTTTCCGCACCGGCGGCGATGAGTTTACCGCCATTGTCCGGGACGGCAGCCGGGAAGACGTGGAATCGCTGATGAATCGCATTTCCGCGGCCTGCCGGGAGCAGAATATCGGCTTGAGCATGGGCTACGCATGGCAAACCGGCAGCGGTGACCCGGAAGAGCTGTACAAGGCTGCGGACCGGAATATGCGGGAGGCAAAGAAGAAACATTACAGCTCTTTGAATGTGACCAAACCGAGAAAGTAAAGGAAACAAAACGGGAACCTTTATTTTTGTAGATTTCTGGCTGTCCGGGTGCCAGCTTGAGCAAACCCATTTCTTTTGTGCGGACAAAAGAAACGGGTTTCCGATCCCAAAGAAAAGCCGCCGGGGGATTTC
>CAJMMY010000003.1 GCA_905214605.1 uncultured bacterium
CCATCACCTCGGTGCAGGCCGTTTACGTCCCCGCCGATGACCTGACCGACCCGGCGCCCGCCACCACCTTTGCCCATTTGGACGCAACCACCGTGCTTTCCCGTTCCATTGCCGAGCAGGGCATTTACCCCGCCGTGGACCCGTTGGAGTCCACTTCCCGGATTCTGGAGCCGGACATTGTGGGCGCCGAGCATTATGCCGTGGCCCGTCAGGTGCAGGCTGTGCTGCAGAAATACAAAGAGCTGCAGGACATCATTGCCATTCTGGGTATGGAAGAGCTGGCGGAAGAAGACCGCATGCTGATTTACCGCGCCCGGAAACTGCAGAAGTTCCTCTCTCAGCCGTTCCATGTGGCAGAGAAGTTCACCGGTACTCCCGGTGTGTACGTTCCCGTCAACGAAACCGTTCGCGGATTCAAGGCCATTTTGAGCGGCGAGTGCGACGATTGGCCGGAGGCTGCATTCTTCAACGTGGGTACGCTGGACGACGCAAAGGTGAAAGCCGACAAGCTCCGGAAAGAAATGGGGGTCTGAGATGGCCGCCGCAACCTTTCCCCTGCGGGTCATCAGCACCTACGGAACATTTTTTGACGGTGACTGCGTGGGTGTTTCTCTCCCCTGCCCCGACGGTCGCAGAGGGATTCTGGCCCGGCATGAGGACTGCATTGTGTCCGTCATTCCCGGCACCATGAAAATCACCCTGCCGGACGGTACGGAATCCTTGGCGGTGATCACCGCAGGATATGCCCATATCGACCGCGGCGTCCTGACGTTGATTGTAGACACCGCTGAGCGGCCGGAAGATATTGACCGGCTTCGGGCGGAAGAGGCCCGTCAGCGGGCGGAAGAAGAGCTCAGCCGGCAGCAGAGTCGATTGGAATACGAGCAATCCAAGGCAAGCCTGGCCCGGGCGATGGCTCGACTGAAAGCCACACAGAAATAAGAAAAATCCTACCCGATTTTCCGTTGGGTAGGATTTTTTCTGTTTTTATTCCGGTTGGTATCCCAATGTTGCCGCCATCACAGCCTTAATGGTGTGCATACGGTTTTCCGCCTCATCGAATACGATGCTCTGCGGGCTCTCAAACACCTCGTCCGTGACTTCCATGCTGTCCCGATGGAACCGCTCGCCCATTTCCTTGCCCACCTTCGTGCGGTGGTCATGGTATGCAGGCAGGCAGTGCATAAACCGGCACTGGGGACCGGCGTTGTCCATCAGCGCTTTGTTCACCTGATAGGGGCTCAGGTCCCGAATCCGCTCCTCCCAGATTTCCACCGGCTCGCCCATGCTCACCCAGATATCCGTGTAGATGACGTCCGCGCCTTTCGTTGCCTCCATGGGGTCTTCCATCAGTCGAATGGTGCCCCCGGTTTCCCCGGCAATCTGCCGGCAGGTTTCCACCAATGCGCTGTCCGGGAAATAGGCTTTGGGGGCGCAGGCAGTGAAATTCAGACCCATTTTTGCGCAGCCCACCATCAAGCTGTTGCCCATATTGAACCGCGCGTCTCCCATGTACACAAAATTGATGCCTTTCAGATGGCCGAAATGTTCCTGAATCGTCAGGAAGTCCGCCAGAATCTGGGTGGGGTGGAATTCGTCCGTCAGACCGTTCCAAACCGGCACACCGGCATACTGCGCCAGCTCCTCTACGATTTCCTGACCGTAACCCCGGTACTCAATGCCGTCAAACATACGCCCCAGTACCCGAGCGGTATCCGGAATACTCTCTTTGGTGCCAATCTGGCTGCCGGTGGGGTCCAGATACGTGGTGCCCATGCCCAAATCGTGGGCCGCGCACTCAAAGCTGGACCGGGTCCGGGTACTGGTTTTTTCAAAAATCAGCGCCACATTTTTGCCCCGCAGGCCATCGTGGACAATGCCCTGTTTTTTCATGGCCTTCAGCTTTGCCGCCAAGGTCAGCAATGCCTCGATTTCCTCGGGTGTATAATCAAGCAGTTTCAGAAAATGTCTGCCGGTGAAATTCATTTCCGGTGCCTCCTTATTTTCGATAATGAATGATTATACGCGATTATTTATGATTATGCAATAAAAATCTTTAGTTTTTCCATATATTCTTGATTTTTGTGTATATTTGCTCATTTTGGCGCAAATGTAAACTTACTATGAAGAGAATTGACAAAGCAATTTCCATGAATAAAATAGTAGGGGTAAGAAAAATGAGCTGCGTGGCAGCTTTTGCGATAAAGGAATGGATTTTACATGAGAGAAAAGTTGGCCAAATTCATGCAGGGGCGCTATGGCGCGGACCAGTTATACCGGGCGCAGATACTTGCCGCTCTGGTGCTGGTGATTCTGTCCTCTCTGATGCGGAGAAACCCGAATCTGAACGGGCTGTTCTCTTTGGCGGCGCTGGCCATGCTGATTTGGGCAGGATATCGTTTTTTCTCCAGGAACGTGCAGAAACGCTATCTGGAAAATCTGCATTTCATGGAAAAGGTGGGCGCTGTGCGGAACCGCTCCCAAATGAACAAAACCAAGTTCGACCAGCGAAAGGATTATAAATTCTTCGTCTGCCCCAACTGCAAAACGAATCTGCGGGTTCCCAAAGGCAAGGGAGATATTTACATCACCTGCAGCAAATGCGGCACCCGATTCCGGGGAAAAAGTTAATGTGCGCCACAGCCGGACGGCAAAACCGTCCGGCTGTTTTTCTGTCATTTTGCGAAAGAAAATGCCGGATTGCTGATTGCATCTGCACAAAGAGTGTGCTATACTTCTTCCGTAATACAACTATGCAGAGTAGGAACAGCGCGTAAAGTGCGGTGGGACGGGATGTTGCTCACCGACGAAATACCTGGAGGTATGCGATGCTGTGTCCGCGTCCGCTGCCACCAAAGGAAACACCGGCTCTTTTCGTGGCAACCGCTGCGAAAGGAGCTGTTTTTTTTGAAAAGCAATACGCAAAAACTGGCCGTCAACGCCATGTTGGCCGCCTTGTGCGCCGTTCTGGGATATGTTTCTCTGGATTTCGGCAACATCAAAATCACCTTTGAGAGTTTCCCCGTCACCTTGGGTGCCCTGCTGTTCGGACCCATGGACGGCGGTCTGATTGCCTTTGTGGGCACGCTGATTTATCAGCTGCTGCGTTACGGTCTGTCCGTAACCACCCTGCTGTGGGTTCTGCCCATTGTGGTGTGCGGTCTGTTGGTGGGCGGAATTTCCGCAAAGGCAAAGTATGCCCTGACCCGCACCCAGATGCTCCTCACCGTGATGGCCGGTGAGTTGGTGATTACCCTGCTGAACACCGGTGTTCTGTACATCGACAGCAAAATCTTCGGTTACTATTCCTTCTCCTTCATTTTCGGCACCCTGCTGCTCCGTTTGGGCATCTGTCTGGTGAAGGGCTTTGTTTTCGGTCTGGTCATGCCCCCGCTGACCCAGACCATTCGGAAAAACCGGAATATGCAGAATTCCTAATTCTATCTAATTGAATCCATAAAAATGCAGCGTCTGTTCGCCGGTGAAACAGACGCTGCATTTTTTTAGTTTTCCATTTGCTTTCCCAGAAACAGCGCCACGGTCTGGGCCAGCTTCACTTCCACATCCGTTGCCTGCCGTCCGCCGGTTTCCGACAAAAACAGCACCGCCCCCAGTACATCGCCCTCGGAGAGAATGGGCGCCGCCACGGACACGCCGTAACTTTCGTCCCCGGCTAATACAGGCATGCTCACCGCCCCCGGACTTTGCTGATAAAATTTCCGTCCGTCCAAAATTTCTTCCAGTTCCGGGCTGACGGCTTTTTCCTGCAATTCCCGGCGGCTGCCGCCGGAAACCGCAATCACCGTATCCCGGTCGCAGATTGCCGCCGGTGTGCCGGTGGTCTTATACAAGGATTCGCAAATCTGCACCGCAAAGTCCCGCAGCTCGCCCATGGGGGAGTACTTTTTGAAAATGACCGCGCCGTCCCGGTCGGTAAAAATTTCCAGCGGGTCGCTCTCCTTGATATGGAGCGTCCGGCGAATTTCCTTGGGAATCACCACCCGGCCCAAATCGTCAATCCGGCGCACAATTCCGGTTGCTTTCATAATCTTTTCTCCTTTGAAGCGTCGTAACGCGAAATGTTCACGGTAGAAGTATTTACTGAAACAGGAGATTTATGTAATGCCCGCAAAAAACCTGCCCGACTTTTGGAAAAGCCTGGCAGGTTCGTGCATTTTTATTGATTTTCTTCTTGGGTTCCGTTTTTCGGCAGGAACAAGCTCAGCAGCAGAGACATCACAAATACACCTGCCACCGCGTTGCCGTTGAAAATATCGCCCACAGCCTGGGGGAATGCCGCAAAGAAGTTGCCGTCCGTCTGGGTCAGACCCACGCCCGTGGCAAAAGACAAGGACACAATAATCATGGTCCGGTTGTCAAAGGGGCAGTCTTTCAGCATTTTGATGCCCTCAAACAAAATGGAGCCGAACATCATCACCGTGCAGCCGCCCAGCACCGCTTGGGGCAGGGAATTGAAGAACGCACCCAAGGGCGGGAACAGAGAGGCCAAAATCAGAATCAGCGCGCCCATGAGAATGGTAAAGCGGTTAATCACGCCGGTCATGGTCACCAAACCCACGTTCTGACTGAAAGACGTCAGCGGCAGACAGCCAAAGCAGCCGGACAATGCGCTGGAAAAGCCGTCCACAGCCAGAGAGCCCTGCAGCTCTTCCATTTTCAGTTCCCGGTCCAATGCGCCGCAAGCCACGGCATTGGTTGCGCCGGTGGTTTCCGCAGCGGACACCAGAAACACAATGGCAATGGTGAAGAACGCGCCCAAATCGAACACCGGCTTGTGGTCCGTCAGAAACACCAGCTTGGGAATGCTCACCACGCCGATTTCGGAAACTGTTTTGCCGATGCCGGAGAAGTCAATCATTTTTGCCACGCCGGTTACGGTGAACACCGCTGCCAGCGCATATCCTGCTGCCAGACCCACCAGAATGTTCAGGTTTTTGTAAACGCCCTTCAGCTTATAGTAAGACACAAGGCAGACAATCAGGGTAAATGCGCCCACAAACAGATTATACCAGCTGCCGAAATCCGCCGCGCCGCTGCCGCCGCCCCAGGAGTTCATGCCCACCGGCAGCAAAGACAGACCGATGGAAATCACCACGCAGGCAGACACCACCGGGGTCAGATACTTCCGCCAGTATTTGGCGCTCAGACCCACAAGACCCTCAAAAATACCACCTAAAATCACCGCGCCCACCATGCCTTCATAGCCCAGCGCCGGGTTCGTGCAAATGGTCAGCAGGCTGCCCAAAAAGGTAAAGCTCACGCCCATGACGATGGGCAGACGGGAGCCGATTTTCCACACCGGGTACAACTGCAGGCAGGTACCAATGCCGGCGGCAAACATGGCGCACTGAAGCAGCGCCGTAATTTCCGCAGCGGTCAAGCCGTGGTCCGTGCCCCGCACCAGCGCCGCGCTGCACACAATCAGCACCGGAGCCAGGTTGGCCACAAACATGGCCAAAACGTGCTGCAGACCGAAAGGAATGGCCCGGGAAATGGGAACTCTGCCGTTCAGCCGGTAAATGTTCTCCACGCTCACCGTGGAAACCGGTTGTTCTTTTTCGTTTTCCTTCATGCTCTTTTCTCCTCAAAGAATTTTCCTTTTAATATATCCATATTTTCCCGCCGGTTGTCAATATGTTTTCACAAATTCCGTGGAATTTTTTTGTGAAAACTGACTTTACATTCATTTTTTCGCCGCCTATAATGACGGTATCTTTTCGCACAGAAAGGGAGCGGACAGTATGGAACAAGAAATCATCGTCCGGGGCTGCACCCCCGCGGATTTGCCGGACATGGTGCGCATCTGGAATGAAGTCGTGGAAGAGGGCGTTGCCTTTCCCCAAATGCAGGCATTGACCATGGACAGCGGCCGGGAATTTTTTGCCCAGCAAAGCTACTGCGGTGTGGCAGAGCAAACCGCCGACGGCAAAATTCTGGGGCTGTACATTCTCCACCCCAACAACGTAGGGCGGTGCGGTCATATCTGCAACGCCAGCTATGCCGTGGATTCCCGATACCGGGGTCTGCATATCGGGGAAAAGCTGGTGCGGGACTGCATTGCCCAAGGTCCTGCGTTCGGTTTCCGTATCCTCCAGTTCAATGCCGTGGTGGCAAGCAATACCCGCGCCCGGCGGCTGTATGAAAAAATCGGATTCCACCCCTTGGGTGTCATTCCCAAAGGCTTTCTGCTGAAAGACGGCACCTATGAGGACATCTGCCCCTATTATATTGCGCTGTAAGCGGCAATCGCCCGCTGCGTTCCGGAAACGCAGCGGGCGATTTTTTGATTTATTATGACTTGCTTTCCGGCTCCCAACCGGCCAATAGGGTAACGGTTTTCATGCTGCGCCAATCCGGTTCTCCGTTGACGATCTCAAAAAACTCCATGGCGCTGAGCACTTCCACCGGAGCTCCGCCGTCCGATTCCTCCCGATACCAGCCGGTAAAGCGATAGCCCGCCCGCTCCGGTATGGGATAAGCGCACAGAAACACCTGCCCGCCGGAAAGCAGCGGGGTTGCGGTGTCCCACGTTTCCTCCGTCTTGCCGTCCACGGTGCCGCCGTTGCCCACCAAACGCAGCCGATACGGCTGATTGCTCTCCTCCGTCCGCTGCCAAACCGCGTAAATTTCCACAGTCCGGTCTCCGTTTTCATCGGGGCAAATGCAGGCTGCGTCCTCTGCCGTAAACCCGTCCGACAGCAGCCGCGTGGTGGGAGAATGTTCGTTCAGCCCCTTGAACCGAGCCACCCAACCCCGGAATGCAAATTGCTCCAACAGCGGCGGCTGCTCCGGTTCCGGCAGGGCATAGCGTTCCCCGGCGGCCAATGTTTCCGCAAGCCATTCGCCGGAGTCCAGCACCCGTATGCCGTTTTTGCTCTCCGGACCGTTGTCAAGGCTGCTGTTATAAATCGTGTACCGAATCACGCCGGGGAGGGTCGGCGCCGGGGAAACCGCCGGAGAGGGCGGAAGTTCCGTAATCACCGGCGCTGCAGTGGGGCTGGGCGCCCCGCCTATGATTTCTCCCGCAGCGCCCCCATATACCAGCAAACAGCAGGCCGCAAGCATGAGCACCATTCGTTTCCACCGCTGCTTTTTCGGCGGCTGCTCCGGCTGTATGCCGCCGTCCCGGGAAAATTCATCGGGGAGGGGGGTAAACTCCCCGCCGGCGGAATTGTTTCGTTTGTTTTCGTCCATAGCCCGCTCACTTGCTGTGCACGTCGACCTGCGGATAGGGGCACTCCACACCAAGCTTTCGGAATCCCAACAGCAAATCGTGATTCAGCACGCGCATACCGGTGAAAATATTTCTCTCTGTCACAGGCGCCACAAACCGGAGCAGCACCGCGGAATCCTGCAATGCCTGCACTCCCAGATATTCCGGTACCCCGGCCAAGGTGTCCGGGTGCGCCGCGTAAATTTCCTCCATCAGCGCCGGAATCTGCTGCTCCAGCTGCTCCAAGTCGGTTTCATAGGGAACTCCGATGTCGCACACCGCTTTGGAAACATGGTCCGACCGATTCAGAATGTTTTTCATCTCCGAATTGTTGATGATTTTCACGTTGTCGCCGCCGTCGGTGATGCAGGTGGTGCGGATTCCGATGGAAGTTACCGTGCCGCGAAAGCCGTTGACTTCCACAATATCCCCCACGTTATACTGATTTTCCAACAACATAAACGTGCCCGTGACCACATCGGCAATCAGGCTCTCTGCGCTGAATCCGACAATCAATGCCAAAACGCCGACGCTGGCCACCACCGTGGTCATATTGACCCCCAGAATGGTCAGACCAAAGCACAGAATCACCAGAAATGCCACATAGCCCACCATACTGGAAATCAGGGAAAGCACCGAGCGCACACGGTGATTCTCCGGCTGTGCCAATCCCAAAAGCAGGACCAGCAGATTTTTCAAAACCAGAACCCCGCACACAAGCAGCACCAATTTCAAAATCATCTGCCCGTTGACGGGCACAATCTGCCCCAAATCCTGCAGCTTCAATACACCGGTGCCCATCCCCAATGCTCCGGCCGCAGCCAGGATCACAAGGCTGATGAGCAGTTGCCGCAATGTTCTTTTTTTCTCCATAACCGGCACCCCTTTGTTTCGGAAAGCTCCGAAGGATTTCTTCTTTCATTATAGCATAGCCAAATCCGGAAAAACAGACGGAATGTTCCCATAATCATAGGAAAAATCCGTGATTTCTTCGGCGGGACAAATTGACTTCCTTGGGGAGTTGTTATATGATAAAATTTGTATATTTACGTATTTTATTTTCCTATTTTTGCGAAAAATCGGTACAATCCATGACATTGCAGCCATAGATGCAAATGACAGCTATTTCTTAGGAGGTTCTTATGAAACACACAGCTCGGAAAGCGGTTGCCGGCCTGATGGGCGGCGCAATGCTGCTCAGCCTCTGCGCCGGATGCGGCAGGTCCACCACACAGACAGCCGACCCGGTGGATATCACCATCTGGACCTACTATAACGGCAATCAGTTGGAAAGCTTCAATGCCATGGTGCAGGAATTCAACAACACCGTAGGCAAAGAAAAAGGCATCACCGTATCCGTTTCCAGTCAGGGCGATGTGAATGATTTGGAAACCAACGTGCTCAATGCCGCCAACGGGAAAGTGGGGTCCGACCCCATGCCGAACATCTTTTCCGCGTATGCCGACACGGCATACGCCATGGATAAAATGGGTCTGGTGGTGGATTTGTCCGAATATCTCACCAAGCAGGAAAAAGCCGCCTACGTGGACAGCTACCTGACCGAGGGCGATTTCAGCGGCAACGGCAGCATTAAAATTTTCCCCGTGGCAAAGTCCACGGAGCTGCTGTTTTTGAACGAAACGGATTGGCAGACATTTGCCCAGGCCACCGGAGCAAGCTATGAGGATCTGTCCACCATCGAGGGGCTTGTCCGCACGGCGGAATCCTATTACAACTGGACCGACGCCAAGACGGAAACACCCAATGACGGCAAGGCATTTTTCGGACGAGACGCCATGGCAAACTACATGCTCGCCGGCGCCCGGGAACTGGGCTGCACCATTTTTGACGTGGGCAGCGACGGAAAAATGACCCTGCACTTTGACAAGGACGCTGTGCGCACCCTTTGGGACAACTACTATGTGCCCTATGTGAAAGGCTATTTCTCCGCCGCCGGACATTTCCGCAGCGACGATATCAAAACCGGCAACATTCTCTGCTATGTGGGCTCCAATTCCAGCGGCACATTCTTCCCCAAGCAGGTGATGACCAGCGACACCGAAAGCCATGAAATTGCCATGACGGTGCTGCCCTGCCCCTCCTTTGCAGATGCCGAGCCGGTCTCCGTGCAGCAGGGTGCCGGTATGGTTGTCACCAAGGGCGATGAAACCGAGGTGAAAGCCAGTCTGGAATTTTTGAAATGGTTCACCGCGCCGGAACACAACATTGCCTTTTCTGTGGGCTCCGCCTATTTGCCGGTGACCAAAGCCGCAAACAATATGACCGCAATTCGGAACAGCGATGTGGAGCTCACCCCGGAAATGGAACAAATTCTGACCGCCGCAACGGACGCAGTCAATCATAATGAGCTGTATACCACAATGCCCTTTGCCCAAGGTCAGGCCGCCCGAAAGGTTCTGGAATATGCTTTGAGCGACTTGGCCACAGCAGACCGCGCCACGGTAAAGGCACGTCTGGAGCAGGGTCAGACCCTGGCCGAGGCTGCCGGAGAATTTCTCACCGATGCGTACTTCGATGCATGGTATCAGGAAACGCTGGCAACACTGAAAACAATGGAAGGTTAATAGGAAGGAGCCTCTGCCGTGAAAATCGTCAAGACCCCAAAAAAAGACAAACCGAAACGAACGAAATCCGTTTTCCAAACCATTTTTGTTGCGCTGATTGCCGTCCTGATTGTAGAAACCACTCTTCTGGCCACCACATTGACCGGTATCCGGCTTCCGCAGCATCTGAACAAAAATGCCGAGGACATTCTGAACAAGCAGATTTCCAACCGACAGTCCTATTTGGAGGACTTTCTGTTGGAGGCGCAAGATTTGAGCACCGTTTCCGGGCAAATCAACAACACCACGCTTTCCATGCTGAAATCCGGTGAAATTTCCTATCGGTATCTGGATTCCGACAGTGACCGGAGCTACCCGCTTTTGCAGGCCATTTCCGATCATCTGGTGCAGCAGCTGCGTCTGAAATCCGTAACCGGTATTTTTGTGGTCATCAATACCCACAGTTTGGATTATCGGACAGACGGCGACCGTCTGCCGGGCATTTATATCCGGGATATGGACCCGAACGCACCCATTTCCGAACGAAATGGGGATTTGTCCTACGTCTTTTGCCCCACCAAGTTGGTGCAGTCCACGAAAATTTCCACCGATGCCTGCTGGCAGCCCACCTTGGAATATACCAAGGAAAGCTGTGATTTTCTCTATCAGCCCTTTCAGCGGGTATGGTCCGGACAGGGCCGTCTGGACGCACAGGATTACGGCCGTTGGAGCACGCAAAGCTTTCGGATACACGGCGACAGCCATGACGTTATCACCTATACCCAACCTCTGATTCTGCCGGACGGGCGGATTTACGGCGTTGTGGGCGTGGAGCTGAGGGTCAGCTATCTGCAAAAGCAGCTGCCCTACCCGGAATTGGAAAATAACGGAACCGCCGCTTATGTGCTGGCTGTTTCCGACAGCAAAAAGCCCCAGACCAACGTCACCTTAACCGAAGTAGTCGGCGCGGCAAAAAACACGGAAACCCCGTACGAAAAAACCTTTGCCGCCGACAGCGGCAAGCCGCTGATGTTGGAAGACAAAACCAGTTACAGCTATGCCGCCCCCTTAACGCTGTATAGCCGAAACGCACCGTTTTTCCACGAACAGTGGTATCTGGTAGGCACCGTTCCCACGGAAGAGCTGTTCGCTTTTTCCGCAAATGTGCGAAACATTCTGGCGCTTACCGTACTTTTGACCTTTGTTGTGGGCAGCATTTTCAGTTTTCTGGCCAGTCGGCGCTTGGCAACCCCCATTGCCAAGCTGTCCGCACAGCCCGAAAAAGCGGCTCGACCATTCCCCAGCTGCCCCCCACCGGTATTCAGGAGTTGGACCTGTTTTCCTCCGAGTTTGCACAATTGAGTCAAGACGTTCTATATACTTCCATGAAGTTTTCGCGGATTATGAACATGGCAAGCGTGGAACTGGGCGGTTATGAAAAGCGTCCGGACAGTGAAACGGTCTATGTTACGAACAACTTCTTCCCCATGTTGGGTATGCCTCAAATCGCCAATCAATCACTGAAAAACAAGCAATTTGACAGTATTCTGGAAACCCTTCTGCTCCGGGCAGAACCCTTTGAATCCGGCAGAATCATCACCGTTCCCCGTGCGGACGGCAGTTTACGGTACATTCTGCTCCGCTCCGCCAGCGAAAATGACGTTCAGGTGGGTCTGGTGGAAGACGTAACCGCCGCTCTGGTGGAGCGCCGCCGGATTGAGCATGAACGAGACTACGATGTGCTCACCGGTTTGCTGAACCGCCGCGCTTTCTGGCGGAAATGCGGCGACCTGTTTGCAATCCCCAATATTCTGAACCATGCCGCGTTTGTGATGATGGATTTGGACAATCTGAAACACATCAACGACACCTACGGTCACGATTGGGGCGACCGCTATTTGCAGCTGGCAGGCCAATGTCTGGCGGAAAACACCCCCAACAACACCATCTGCGCCCGCCTTTCCGGCGATGAATTTCTGGTGTTCCTTTACGGCTTTGAAACCGCAGGCGGATTGGATTTGGCCCTGGAAAAACTGCACCTTGCCTTTTCCCGATACACCCTTCTGTTCCCGGACGGCGCGTCCATGGAGATTCAGACTTCCATCGGCGTTTCCCGATACGACGCGCATCCATGTATCCGGCGGCATTGCGTGGTATCCGCAGGACGGCGAGGATTTGATGGAGCTGATTAAGCACGCGGATTTCGCCATGTATCAGGTCAAACGCGGTCATAAAAACGATATGCAGACCTTTGACGTAGGCGCGTATAACCGGGATATTTACGATGCCCAGCAGCGCAAGGAATTCCATCAGATGCTGGCCGAGGGCGCGGTCACATACCATTTCCAGCCGCTGTTTTCTTCTGCCGACGGCACCCCGAAAGCCTATGAGGCGCTGATGCGGGTGCAGATGTCCGCGCTGCGCTCCCCGGCTACGGTGATGAAACTGGCCCGGGAGACGGACCGGCTGTACGAAGTGGAGTATTTGACTTGGAGCAAGGCTTGCGAGTCCTATCAGCGGCTGCGGTTCCAAAACCGCGTGGACCACAATGCCAAGCTGTTTATCAACTCCATCGCCAACGTCCATTTGACCGATGAGGATTTTCAGGAGATTATGGACGCCAACTCCAATCTGCTTCCCCAACTTGTGGTGGAAATCACGGAAGAAGAGGAATTAAACCCGGAAGTATTGGAAACCAAGCGCCGTCAGTTGGGCGGTGTGGGCGCCTTCGCTCTGGACGATTACGGCAGCGGCTACAGCAACAGCAACACCCTGCTGGTATTGGCGCCGGACTATATCAAGGTGGACCTGACCATTATCCGGGACATTGACAAGGACCCGGATAAGCAGCAGCTGGTGGTGGACATTGTCCAATATGCCCATGACCGTGGCCGTCAAGTGGTTGCCGAGGGCATTGAAACTCCGGAAGAGCTGCGCTGCGTCATTGATTTGGGCGTAGACCTGCTGCAGGGGTACTATCTGGCAAAACCCGCAGTGATTCCCCCGGCCATTGCGCCGGAGGCGAAACTTGTCATTGATGCAATGCATCAATCCAAGAGTTCCCGCAGCAATTCCTAAAATTCAGAATCAGAAAGGGGAGATTTCCCCATGTTTTTCAAGCGAAAAATTAAAATCGCAAACGTCTGTAACTGGAGTATGGTGTTCATCGGTTTGTTCGTCACGCTGTTTGCCGTCACTACTCTGCTCAGCTACGCAAACTTCCGCAAGCTGCAGGCTGCCACGGATAAATATATTCTCTGTCAGCAGGCTGCGTTGGAGTTGGAAGACGGCTCAAACTATCTGACCGAGCAGATTCGCCTTTATGCAATCACCGGGGAAAGCACCTACCGCGATGCGTATCTGGAAGAGCTGTATGTCACCCAACGGCGGGAACATGCTCTGGAGGCGCTGAAAAAAGCCTTTGGCGATGCCGATGCCGTGGGTGAACTGGAGTCCGCCCTTGCCCATTCCCAGTATCTCACTACCACGGAGCTGTATGCCATGCGGCTGACCGCCGAGGCAGTGGATCCGGACCAAAGCAATTGGCCGGAGATTCTCCGGGAAATTGAGCTTTCCGTCCAAGACCGGCGGCTTTCCGCCGACGGAAAACAGCAAAAGGCGCAGGATTTGGTCACCAATGATAATTATCAGCACACCCGGAACCGGATTCTTGCCGGTGTCACCGGCTGTATGGCAGAGCTTTCCACACAGACCTACAACATTCAGAATCGGGCATATCAGGTATTCCGAGATGTGTATCTGAAACTGGTAATTGCAATGGTCATTTTGATGCTTTGCATGGCCAGCCTTTGTATCATTCTGCGGAAAAGCATCGTCCACCCGCTGACGGAATACCTGTATAGCATCAAGGACGGCGAGAGTATCCCGCTGACCGGTGCAGCAGAGCTGCAGGCGTTGGCTGTCACCTATAACGAGATGTTCCTCAAAAACGAGGAAACGCAGAACCGAATTCGTTATCAAGCCGACCATGACGCGCTCACCAATGTGCTGAACCGCAGTTCTTTCGACCAGATGCTGAATCTCTTTGAAGACCGCGGCGATTCCTTTGCGTTGATTTTGGTTGACGTGGACCATTTCAAAGCCGTCAACGATACATACGGTCATGCCGTCGGCGACCAGATTCTGAAAAAGGTTGCCGCGGTGCTCACCCAGTCCTTCCGCAGCGTGGACTATGTGTTCCGCATCGGCTGCGATGAATTTGCCGTCATCATGATGGAAATGACCAGTGATTTGAGCTACACGATTCTGGACAAAATCGAGGCTGCAAACGAGACGCTGAGCCACCCTGCCGATGGCTTACCCCCGGTGACCCTCAGCGTGGGCGCGGCATTTATCGACCGCCCCAACCCGGAAAAATCACTGTTCCAAGACGCCGACACCGCGCTATATTACGTAAAAGCGCACGGCAGACGAAATTGCCGTATTTTCTGAATCGGAGCAACAAAAAATCGGATTCCTTTTCGAAAAGGAATCCGATTTTTTTATTCCATGTAATTACAGTTTCGGCATGAGCGCCTGCAGCTCCGGCAGAACAATCTTGCCCTCGTCCATAATCTGCACACCGTCCAGCCACACGGAGCTGTTCAGGCAGATGCCGTCGGAGTGGCTCACTGCGTCCTGACCGCAGGGAGGTGCGTCGATGTTGCTGACATAGCCGATGCCCCATTCCGTGGAGCCCCAAACCCGCTCATCCTCCACAATGTTGCCGGTGAGCTTGGCGCCGGGGTTAAAGCCATAAGCGATGTGTGCCATTTTCAGCATACCCGGGTCGTTGAAGTCCCGGAGATACTTGTCGTACACCGCTGCCTCCTCGCCGCCGGTGACGGTCTGAATCACGCCGTCCCGCACATGGAGGGTGATAGGCGTTGCCGGTGCCTGACCGAAAGGCGGGGTCACGGAGCCGTCAAACACGATGGTGCCGTTGATGCTGCCGAACCGGGGCACCACGTTGATTTGACCGGTGAGCATGTGGACCGCGGGCTGTGTCGCATCGCCGCAGTCGCAGGCAACGTAATGAACCGGGTCGATTTCAAAGGACACATCGCAGCCTGCGGGAGTGGTCACCCGCATGGTCTTTGCATTCCGCGTCATCTCTGCCACCTTCCGCATGAACACCTGCAGCTGCGGTGTCTCCACGTTGCCGATGGTGCGGATCATCAAGTCCTCGTTAAAGTCCACCAGACACATATACCGCAGCTTTTCGTTTTCCGCTGCCGCCCGCTCAAAGGGGGTGGAATACAGCAGCCACTGGTGGTTGAACTCAATCCAAACGTCGCAGGCGCAAAGCGCAGCGGTCATGGGCGCGATGGGCAAATCCGGGTCTGCCGCCTTGCCCACGGAGCCGGGGGTGGGCACCGTAATGGTCATCACGGTTGCCTGCGCCTCTTTCACGCTCTGCTCCACAGCGCGAAGAACATTTTCATTGGATTCGTAATCAGCGGTCAGCACCACCGTCTCGCCGGGTTTTACGCCGAAAATTTCGTTGACGAGCTTATCCGCTGCAATCTGCAATTCTGTTTTCATTCCGTTAAACCTCCAGATTTGCCAGTTTTTCAATGGTCAGACGGTAAATTTCCCCGGCTTGGAACAAATCCTCCAGCAGGATATATTCGTCCTGCTGATGCTCGGTGCATTCCCGACCGGGCTGCATGGGACCGAACGCCACAATGCCGGGCATTGCCCGGGCATAGGTGCCGCCGCCGATGACCATCGGCTCGGTGGTATCTCCGGTGACCTGACGGTACACCGCCAGCATTTCCTGAATCACCTTGCCGTTTTTGTCCATGTAAATGGGTTTCATGTCTTCCACATTTTCCACGGAAATTCCGTAGGGGGCGCAAGCCGTTTCAATGGCGGTCTGCACCTGCTCCCGGGTAAAGGTCACGGGGTTGCGGATATCCAGTACCAGAACCACGTTTTCTCCCTGGATGCGAATCGTACCGGCATTCAGCGTCAGACCGCCGCTGGGCTCGTCCGTAAATCCGCAGCCCATTTTTGCACCGGTATCGTCCATGCCGATGTGCTTGTTGTAAAACTCCACCAGCGGGCTGTTCACGCCGTCAGCAGCCAACTGCTCCATCAGTACGCTGATGCCGTTTTTGCCTTTTTCCGGGGTGCTGGCATGAGCCGTTTTGCCCTCTGCGGCATAGGACTTGCCGTTTACCACCGCTTTGCCCCAGCCGGGCACCATATTGGCTGCATCGCCGCCGGAAATTTCTTCCAGACCCGCCGCAGCTTTGGGCATGGTCAGCCGGAAGTTCAGAATGCCCTTTTCGCCGTAAATGGCGGGGAAATCCGCGTCCGGGGTAAAGCCGAACACCGGCAGCTGGGCATGGGCCTTGTAATATTCCATATCGGTCCAGTCGCCGCTTTCCTCGCTCTGACCGAAAATCAGACGCACCCGGCGGTTCAGCGGCACACCGCTGTCCTGCAAATCCTTCATGGCAAACAATGCTGCCAAAGTGGGACCTTTATCGTCCACGGCGCCCCGACCATACAGCCGGTCGCCGCAAATTTCGCCTTTGGGGTTGTGGGTCCAGCCCTCGCCCACGGGCACCACGTCCAAATGACCCAGAATGCCCACAATTTCGTCGCCCTGACCGATTTCCGCCCAAGCCACATTGCCGTCCAGATTTTCGGTGCGAATGCCCAGTTCCCGGCACAGATTCAGCACATAGTCCAATGCCTGCGCCGGAGCGGTGCCGTAAGGGTGCTGGTCGTCCGGGTCCACATTTGCCACGCTCTCAATGGCCATCAGACCCAAAAGCGCGTCCAGAAACTTCTGTTTCTCCATGATAATCTCCTTTGTATCGGTGCTGCCGCTCAGCAGTAAGGCGTGTATTCCACGTCGTAGCCAAAGCTCTTCGGTCCGAACACTTCCAGGCCCCGTTCCGTTTTCCATTCCTCCGGAGCCGGCAGCGCCGTCACAGCCACGTGCTCGCCCACTTTTGCGTAGGGATTCAGCTGGGGCATCTGCTCATCTTGATTAAATACGCAAATCAGATCCGGCACGGTAACGAAATATTCTCCGTCCAGCCAGCTGATGATGTTCTCGTTCTGATACCAGATGTGCAGGGTGTGACCCTCGTAAGCGCCGGTGCCGGTGATGACGGTATCACCGAAGGTATAGCCGTCCCGGGTTTCGTAGCCGCTTTCCGCCACGATGCCCTCAAACATCATTTTGCCCTTGCCGGTTTCGGTGACGGCAGCCACATAATCGCCGCCGTTGGCTTTGGTTTCCCGGAATGCCTTGCCGATGGCCTCTGCATAAGAAATCGCGCCGCGAATCACGGCATTCTTCAGCACCTCGGCAGTATTCACATGGTCCATAACGGCAATGGTGTTCTGGCTGACCACAGCCAGAGCGCGCACCATATCCTCGCCCCGCTCATCATCAAATACATTGGTGAACACAGCGCCTTCGCCGAATTTGTTCATCACGCTCATGGGGCACATCGGCACGCCCTGCAGGAAGTAGGTGGAGTGCTGCAGCGCAGGGACGCTCCGTCCGGCAGGGTCTCCGTCCATAATGCAGCGGCCGGTCATTGCGCCCACATAAAATGCCGTTGCGGTATTGCCGCCGCCCAGCTCCGTGGAAATCACGGCGGAGACTTCCTTGCCCAGGAACTGCTCCAGCTGTTTCATGCACAGAATGTAAAAGCTTTCGTCCGTCTCTTTCAGGCGGGCATACTTTTTGACTTCTTCCTCCGTCAGAGGGCTGATGGCGCCGCAGGCATAGGGGGTGCCGATGACGGCGTCCGGATCCATTTCCGCGAAGTCGGCCAATTTGAATTCCTTGCCGGCCTGCAACGCCTCGTCAATCATCGCAATGCCCTCGTCCAGACTACCGCCGCCGCCGGTGCCCAGAATGGCTGCGCCGTACAGGATATTCATCAGGTCTTCCCGATTCAAAATTCTCATACTGTATCCTCCTCATATTCAGATTCCAGCCAACGGAATCCATGTTGTTTGAAATACTGCAAATATTCCCCATTGGTCATGTGATTCGGTAGCTGCTGATAGAGATAGTAGCAGCCGAGCCAATATTGATAGGAACCCATCCAGCCTTTTTGCGCAATGTCCTGCCGCACCCGTTCGGCATACTCCGCTCCGTGGAGCAGTTCCGCCGTGGCGCAGCATTTTTCCAGTTGTTTCTCGCTGGCTGTGAATTTCTGCCAACGGTTATGCTGCCGATAGGCGGCATATACCTGCTCCGGAGTCCGTTCTTGATAATAGTCTTCATGCACCAACAGGTCCGGAGAATATTTCGGCGGCTGTTTCCGGGGGGATTTCGGCCAACCGAATGTCAGGAGTATCACCGGGAACACCCGCTCCGGCAAACGGAGCAATTCGGTTACCTGGTCCATGGCGTTGAGTACGTTGCCGATGTAGCAGCTGCCCAGATGCTCGGACTCCGCCGCCAGCACCATGGTCTGGGCAGCAATCATCACGTCGGCAATGCCCATCACAAAATTTTCAAACTGGTCGGTTTCCTGAAAGGGTGCCGGTTCGATTTCCCGGGTCTGGTCCATACGGTGATAGTCCACACAAAGCACCAAGCACTCCGGCGCGGCAATAATGAACTGCTGCCCCCGGCAAACCTTGGTCAGCACTTTCCGCACCTCCGGGTCTTTCACCCGAATGATGCTGTAATTTTGAAATCCGCCGGCAGAGGGCGCCTTGCAGCCCGCCTCCAGCACCCGTCGGAATACCTCCTCTGGGATTGGCTCCGGACGGTATGCCCGACAGCTGGCGCGATGGGCAACCAGATGATAAAAATCGTTCATAGCTGCTCCCAATCCTGCGCCCGGATGCAGCTGACCCAATGGCCGTTGCCCAAATTCTCGGGCACGGGTGCCTGACAGCTGCAGTTCTCGCAGGCATAGGCACACCGCTGATGGAATGCACAGCCGGGAGGCGGGTCAATGGGGCTGGGAATCTGACCCTCCAGCGTCTTCAAACCGTCCATACCCCGGGTGGTCAGTGTGGGAATGGAGTCAAACAGCGCTTTGGTGTAAGGGTGACGAGGGTGAGAGAAAATCTCCTCCGCCGGTCCGAACTCCACAATCTTGCCCAGATACATAATCGCAATCTTGTTTGCCAGTTCATGAACCACACCCAAGTCATGGCTGATGAGAATGTTGGTCAGCTGGAATTGTTTCCGCAGATTTTTAATCAGCTCCAGAATCTGCGCCTGGCTGAACACGTCAATGGAGCTGGTGGGCTCGTCCAGAACCACCAGCTTGGGATTCGATGCCAAAGACCGGGCAATGGCAATCCGCTGCCGCTGTCCGCCGGAAAATTCGTGGGGATACTTGTAGCAGGCATCGGCGGGAATTCCCACCATTTCCAGCAGCTGCTCCACACGTTTCAGACGTTCCGCCTCGCCCAGCTTTTCGTACACATCAATGGGTTCTGCCACAATGTCCTTGATCAGCCACCGGGGATTCAGAGACCAGTAGGGGTCCTGAAACACAATCTGCACATTCTTCCGGAAAGCATTGCCGCCCTTTTTGGCATCGGCAAATACGTCCTCTCCCTCAAAATATACCTTGCCCTCCGTGGGCTCAAACAGGTTCAGAATGGTGTTCACCAGCGTGGACTTGCCGCAGCCGGATTCGCCCACGATGCCCAATACTTCGCCCTTGTTCAAGGTAAAGCTCACATCGTCCACAGCTTTCAGCGTCAGATGTTTCTGGTGCCGCAGCTCGTCATTGATGTCAAAATACTTTTTCAGATGCTCCACCCGCAGCAGCTCTTCCCCGGTCTCGATGACCTCAGCCTGCTTGCTCTCGGTACGCACTGCGTCAATCAGCACCTTGGTATATTCCTGCTGAGGATTTGCAATCAATTCCCCGGTGGTGTTCTCTTCGATAATCTTGCCGCCGTAGAGAATGCCTACCCGGTCGCAGAACGCAGACACCAGAGACAGGTTGTTGGCAATAAACAGCACGGTCATGTTGTGGGTCTGCTGCAATTCTTTCAGCAGTTTCAGAATACTTGCCTGAATGGTCACGTCCAGATTACGGGTCGGCTCATCGGCAATCAGAAATTCCGCACCGCAAGCCAGTGCCAACGCAATGATGACACGCTGCCGCTGTCCGCCGGAAAGCTGATGGGGGTATTTATTCATCACGCTGCCTGCATCGGCCAGTTTGACCTCTTCCAACAGCTTTTTAGCCTGCTCCTGGGCCGGCTTTTTCTTCATGCCCTTATTCTGCTGCCGAATGACGTCCGTCATAATGGTGCCCACGGTGAACACCGGGTTCAGACAGCTCATAGGGTCCTGGAAAATCATGGCAATTTTTTTGCCCCGGATTTCCCGCTGCATCTGTTTTTCTTTCAGCGCCAGCAGGTTCTGACCGTCCAGCAAAATTTCGCCGGACTCAATGCTGCCCGGGGGGCAGCGCAGCAATTTCTGCACCGCCAGGGCCAAAACGGTCTTGCCTTGTCCGGATTCGCCCACCAGACCGTAGGTTTCTCCCTTTTCGATGGCCATGTGTTCAATGTCCAGAACCGTTTTCGTGCCTTCAAAGGAGTGGTGGTCGATTCGCAGATTGTTGATTTCAAAATAAGACATAGCACACCCTCCTTATTTCTTCCGTGTTTTCGGGTCCAGAATCTCACGAATGGCATCACCCAGCAGGTTGAAACACAAAACCGTGATGAAAATGGCCAGACCGGGGAAAATGCAGTACCACCAGCTGTCCGGGAAAAACCGCCGGCCGGTGGAAATCATCAGACCCCATTCCGGTGTGGGCAGCTGTGCGCCCAGACCCAGGAAAGACAAGCTGGCCACCGTCAGAATGACGCCGCCGATGTCCATAGATGCCTGCACAATCACCGGGCTGATGCAGTTGGGAATAATATGCTTGAAGATGATTTTCATGCGGGAGGTACCGATGGTTTCTGCCGCCTGCACGAATTTCCGTTCTTTCACGGAAATGGCTTGTCCGCGAACCAATCGGGTGTACCAAGGCCACCAGGAAAGGGAAATTGCCAGAACCGCGTTGTTCAGACTGCTGCCCATCAGCGCCACCATGGCAATGGCCAACAGCAGCGGCGGAAAGCTCAAAAACACATCGGTAACACGCATAATGACGTTATCCACCCAGCCGCCGAAGCTGCCGGCAATGGCGCCCAGAGGAATACCGATTACCAAAGACAGACCCACTGCGCACAATGCGGCACGGAGAGAAACCCGGGTGCCGTACAGCACACGGCTGAAAATGTCGCGCCCCAGCTCGTCGGTGCCCATCCAATGCTGCGCACTGGGGGGCAGCAGCTTTTCCGATATGCGGGCGGCATCGGCGAAGTCCTCGGGATACGGCGCAATATACGGTGCCAGAATGGCAATCAGTGCCAACAGCACCAGAATAATCAACGCCAGCAGGCTCAGTTTGTTTCGAGAGAGCAGATACAGACTTTCCCGGAATCGTTTCAGGCGGGGTTTCGCTGTTTCAATAAAATTATTCATGCAGTTCCCCTCCTTACAGACGGACGCGGGGGTCCATGGCGATGATAATATCCGCCACCAGATTCAGAATGATATAGCACACGGCGCCGAACAGGGTAACGCCGACAATGGCAGGGTAGTCCAAAGTGGTCACGGCGCTGGAAATGTAGCTGCCGATGCCCGGCCAAGAGAAAATTGCCTCCACAAGGAACGTATTCGTCAAGGTATAACCCATAGACAGCGCTACGTCCGTTGCCGTGGTGCCCAAGCTGTTTTTCAGAGCGTATTTCCACAGCATTTTGGTGCCGCTCAAGCCGTAGCTGTGACCGGCGGTGATGTAATCCTCGCCCAGGATTTCCAGCAGTGCGCTGCGGGTCATACGCGCCACCAGACCGATGGGGTACAGGGCAATGGTAATGCAGGGCAGAATGATATGCCGCAGTGCATCTCCGAACAGTGCAAACTTACCGGTGAGCAGGCAGTCCAGCAGCAGCATACCGCTGATATTGGGCACGGTGTCGAAAATCGTTGCCTCCACGCTCAACCGGCCGCCGATGGGCAGCCATTGCAGGGTTTTATAGAAAATCAGCTGCAGGAACAGCGCCACCCAGAACGTGGGCAAGGACACCGCTCCGATGGAGAAGAATCGGCTGCAGTGGTCCAACATCTTATCTTTCTTCTTGGCTGAGTAAATGCCCAGCGGAATTCCCATGGCAACGGCCATCACAAAAGCAACCAGCACCAGTTCCAAAGTTGCTGGAACGTACCGTTTCAGCTCCGTGGAAACGGGCTGATGGCTGTTCAGACTGTTGCCCAAATCGCCGTGAATCAAGTCATTCAGATAAATGACATATTGCTCCGGCAGGGATTTATCCAATCCCAGTTCAATCCGGGCAGCCTCCAGCTGCTCCGGAGTTGCCCGCTGTCCGGCCCATTTTGTCTCCGGGCTGGAGGGAATTACGCGGGCAATAAAGAATGTAATGGTAACCACGCCCAACAGCACCAGAAGGCTGCTGAGTACGCGTTTGACAATGTATTTGAACATGGGGTTAACTCCTCATTTCGGTCAGAATCTCTCCGGGGAGAGTTCTCCTTAGAAACACCAAAATGGCACCCCCGTTTTCCGGAGGTACCATCTGGATTACGTCAGACGATATAATTATTTGCGGGTGATATTGTAGTACTGAATTGCGAAGGAGTAAGAGGGGTTCTCGCTGACGCCCTCAATGGTGTTGCTCACCACGTAGGTGTGCATCTGGTCATACAGGTTCAGCAGATATGCCTTGTCAGCCACAATCTTCTGCGCCTCCACGTAATCGGCCTCGGCAACACTACGGTCGGTGACGGTCTTGTTGACAGCATCGTCAATCAGAGCGTCCAGCTGCGGGTCATTCAGATAGCTCAGGTTATAAACAACGGTATCCTCGCTGTGCAGCAGAGAAGTGAACCAGCTCACAGGGTCTGCATAGTCGGGCCACCAGATGAACACGAACATATCCTGCCGGTCTGCGGGATTGGTGTTCTGTGCCTGAGACCACTGCTGGTCCCACTCCATGCTGCGCAGTTCCAGATCAATGCCCAGTTTCTTCAGATTCACCTGATACAGCTGCATGGCGCTTGCGTACTCATCGTTGCCGTTCATGTAAGTAACCGTCAGTTTCAGACCATTGGTGTCCACGCCGGACTTGGTCAGATATTCCTGTGCCTTGTCCAGATCGCAGGTGTACTGGGGCACATCGTCGCTGTGACCCCACAGTCCCTTGGGCACCATGCCCACGGACTGCTCGGCATTGCCGTTCATGATTTCGTTCACGGTTTCCTCATAGGGGAATGCGTAAGCCAGAGCCTTACGGAAGTCCTCATTGTCGCAGGGAGCCACCTGCGTGTTCAGGAACATCACCACGTTGTTGAACGTTTCGGACTGACAGGTGTAAACCTTATCGGTCTGGGGTTTCAGTGCGTTCAGATCGGTTGCGGAGAACTCGCAGGACAGCTGGCACTCGCCGGTTTCCATCATCTGGCGGCGGGCGCTGGACTCTGCCACTTCTTTGATAACAACGTTCTTGTACTGGTTATCCTTCCAACCGCCGCGGTAATCCTCGTAGGCTTTCAGAACCACGGAATCGCCGGTCGCCTGGGCAATCATGTACGGACCGGAACCGCCGTCATGACCCTCGTTGAACCATTCGGTGGTCTGGTCGATGACGCTGTCGGACATGATGTAAGCAGCATAGCCCGCGGAGCAGACCAAGTCCATTGCGCAGGGATAGCCGCAGGTAAAGGTCACTTCGTATTCGCCGGTAGCCTCCACCTTGCCGCCGTTAGATGCCTGCACGGCGTCCCAGATATAAGCGCCGCCCTGGCCCAGTTTCATGGCGCGTTCCACGGAGTTCACCACCTGCTGAGCAGTCATTTTGGAACCATCGTGGAAGGTCACATCGTCCCGGAGCTGGAAGGTCCAGACCGTACCGTCCTCGTTCTTCGTCCATTCGGTGGCCAGCAGGGGGTCCACTTCGCCGGTCTCGGAATTGTAGCGGGTCAAAGTCTCATAAACATTCTGCAGGGTCATAATGCCGTTGGAATACTCCGTGCTGGGGTCCAAGGTGACATAAGGTGCAGAGTTGTGAGTATGGTACAGAATCTGAGAGTTGCCGGAGCCGTTACCGGAACCGGATTCGCCCTTGTCTCCGCCGCAGGCGGTAAGGGTGAGCAGCATACCCAGAGACAGAACCAGAGCAGTCAAACGCTTCATTCTTTTCATCTCCAAATTTCTCTTGATAATATGCTTTCGGATCAACCGAAATATGGGAATATTATACGTTTTCATTTTAACCATTGCAAGAATTCTTTGTATATTTTCTCATATTTTGTCAAAACGCGCAAAATCAGGTTCATTTTCAGCATTTTTAGCGGTTTCATTGCATATCCCTTACAAAAGAACAGCCGGCTTACTGCTGTAAACCGGCTGAAGTAGATTGCATATATTCAGTTTTTATGCATTTATGCACTACAGTTTGCGGATTTCCCGGCATATTATACCGTTCCGATAGTCACGACCTGATATAATTAATCAACTGTTGTAATTCTCTGCGATTGCACAGCGGCTCTGCTTTCTTGCGAATACTGCTCCTCCGGTTTTTGTGCATTTAGTACTTCACAGTATTCCCGCAGATCCCACTCTCGCCAAGAATCATCTTCCATGACTTCATAAGCAGACGTAATGCCCCGATTCAAAGTCTCGTTGAACAAATACAGCTGCCCATTTTCATCATATCGACATTCCCAAACGCCGATGCCCCGGTCATCTTCAACGTCTGTTTTCGTTTTCTCCGGTAGGGGTTCCGATGCGCACCCGGAGAGGGTCAGACAAACGCACAGCAGCATTGACAGCATGATATACAGAAATTTTTTCATTCTTGCCCCTCCTTCGGTCTGCGTTATGGTGCCCAATAACAAATCGAACGAGTGTGAACTACTTATTTTACCTTATTTACATATACATACGCAAAAGTGTAGAAAGAACACTGGAAAGCACAATCGGTCCCAAAACCAGAATCCAAAACACTGCATTTCCCCATGCATACCGTTCCCGGGCTTTTCTGGCAAGGAAAATCGAAAGCCACAAGCCAATCAGAGACGGCAGGTAATGCCAAATCAAACTCATGGGATTTTTGGTCATCGGCAGGAACATATTTCCAAGCCATTCCGCAAGCAGTTCAATCGCCGTAAACAGAATGAACGCAATCACAATTTTTCCGATTTTCTTTTCCATAGTCAGCCCTCCGTTTCTGATTTGCTGTTTCGGGTCAGCCCTCCCATGCAGCGGTACTGCGCTTTCTATTTTCAGCATACTATGTTGTGATATTTGTATCAATCTGTTTTTTTGATTCTGATTTTTTTGTATTCTTTCAACAATTTTTCCACATTTTTCTCATAAAAAATACCGACCCATTTGGGTCGGTATTTCGTATTTTCATGAACTTATCTTCTCCGGCGGCTGGAGCGGTGGTCGGCATACATCTTGTTATCCGCAATGCGGCTGTCCGACTCCTGCATGAACTGTTTCAGCTTATCCTCAAAGCTCACATCGCCGGTGGGTCCGGAGACATGACCGCTGCGGCGGTCCTCCCGGGGTGCAAAATTCCGGCGCTGCTGCGGACGGCCCTCCCGGCTTTCCCGGGGCTCGCGGCTGTCCTGTCCGCCGGCGGGGCGGGGGCGGTTCTGCCGAGGCTGGGGCGGCTGGGCCTGTTTCATGGAAAGGTTCACCTTTCCGCCCTCGCCGATTCCGATGACCTTCACCTTTACGGTTTCACCG
>CAJMMY010000004.1 GCA_905214605.1 uncultured bacterium
ACCGCGGCGGCAATCCCGCCGGCGGAGGCCGTGAGTCCTCCGGTGAACACGCCCAACAGACCTTGCTTTGCCACGGCTTTTTTCACCCCTTGCGCCAACGTATTCCCGAATCCCAACAGGGGAACAGTGGCACCGGCACCGGCCCATCGGACCAAGGGTTCGTAGATGCCCAGAGCGCCCAGCACCACACCGGTTACCACGTATCCGGTGAGAATCCGGGCGGGAGTGAGCTTTGTTTTGTCAATCAGCACCTGCCCGATGGCGCACAATGCTCCGCCCACCAGAAATGCCTTCAGTAAATCGAAAAACCAATCCATCATTCCACCTCGGTTTCTATGGCCACGGCATGGCAGATGCCGGGAATGGTTGCACCCTGCGATGCAGAGGTGGCGGACAGCAGCGCCCCGGTGGCGGAAAACAGCACCCGATGCCATGCCCCTTTTCTCAGCATGGCCAGAATATATCCGCACAGCGCCGCCGCGGCACAGCCGCACCCGGAGCCGCCGGCATGGACGTCCTGCCGCTTTTGGTCAAACAGCAGCAAACCGCAGTCGAAATACCGCCCGGAAAGGTCGAATCCGTCTTGGAGAAACTGCTCTGCCACGATTTGATGCCCCAAGCGCCCCAAATCCCCGGTGAAAACGGCGTCGTAGTAATCGGGAGACCGACCGGTATCCGCAAAGTGCGCCCGGAGGGTGTCATAAGCTGCCGGCGCCATGGCGGCTCCCATATTGTTGGCGTCGGTGATGCCCAAATCCCGAATCCGACCGGTGGTCACATGAGTGAGATAGGGGCCGCTGCCCGCTGCGGTGAGAATGGCGGCGCCTGCGGCGGTGGCGGTCCATTGTGTTGTGGGCGGCCGTTGTCCGCCGTATTCCAAGGGCAATCGGAATTGCCGTTCACTGGAACAAAAATGGGAGCAGGTGGCGGCGCAAAGGGCATCGGCATAGCCCCCGTCCAACAGCATGGCGCCTAAACTCAGACCTTCCGCCATGGTGGAGCAGGCACCGTACAATCCGAAGTAGGGAATCCCGCTGTCTTTCAGACCGAATGCGCTGCCGATGCATTGATTCAGCAAATCCCCGGCCAATACATACTGCAAATCCTCCGGGGTAAGCTTTGCTTTCCGGCAAGCCAGCTGAAAGCATTGGCCCACCATGGCGCTTTCCCCCTGCTCCCAAGTTTTTTCCCCGAAATAAAGGTCCGGACTGCACCAATCGAAATATGGTCCCAAGGGTCCGGCACTCTCCGCCGCCCCGCCGATGGCTGCCCCGGTGCAGATGGTGGGCGGACGGGAAAATCGAACGGTTTGCCGACCCAAATGTTTTTCTGCCATTGGAATTTCTCCCTTCCCGTGATTGGGAATAGGTTTCCCCGGGAGAAGGGATTTTATGCCTTTGCAGTATAGAATCGGGAGATAGGCGGAAATTTTCATGGAATGTCCAACTTGGACATTCCGTTTTTATCCCATATATTGATAACAACACCCTGCGAGACGAAAAACTTGCAGGGTGTTGTTTTCTAATTTATTGTGGATTTTTCCCCAACGATTTTCGTAGGACTTGCGTCTGATACAAAAATCATACTGTCATAAAGCACCGCAGGCGGCTGGAAAATCCGATAGCTCGGCGGGAGCAGCCGCATGAGAGTGGAATAGCGCTCGCCCAACGTTCCCATATTGGTATATTCGAAAATCTGTTTGCCCAGGTGGGAAGTTTCCGGGATTTTTCCGAAATCAAGCCAGCAAATATCATATCCGGCGCGTTTTGCGGCTTTTGCCAAAGGATCGTGGGAATAGAATACCTGTTCGGTGCGTTTGTCAGAGGCACCGGTGGGCAGATTGCAGCGGGTTCTGTAAAAATCCGTACCGATGGCATAGTAACCGTTCTGAACGTCTTTGGACAAAATTTTTCCCATGGAATCATAACTGCCCCATTTTGCAACATGGCTGTTGTGACCGGTTATAAAAATGCGCTCGTGACCGCGCAGCTGCTCTTGCTGAAGAATCCACATTACATTTTCAGCCATCAACGCGTCTCTCAAAGCGCTGCCCTCAGCGGCTGAGACACTTTGCAGCTGACAATATTGCAGCAGCAGATCCCCATTGTGCATCGTCTTGTCAGACGCGCCGCAGCGTTTCAGTTCACTTTTTATTTGCGTCAGGATTTCCTTTTGCGCGGAGAAATCGTATGCAGGATTCAAAGTTTCACCCGTTACAAGTTGCCCCAGTTCGGTTGTGTCGATGTGCAATTCCGCGCAATCTTCCAGTAAGAATTGGTGCGTATAGGAAATTCTCTGCATGTCAAAGCCGTAAAAGCGAATATCGTCTCCCGCCGATGCGCTGCTGTTGTACTCCCGCAGGTAGGAAATCAAATCTGCCATCTCCGCTGTTCGGTAGATGGCAAATCCGATTGCGGCCGCGGCCTCCTGCGCAGTTCCCTCCCCACCGTGGATATACCGATTGACCTGCTCACATCCGCCGGAATCGCCCTCCAGGGCAAATGCTCTTATATCATAGTCTTCGACCATTTTTTTGAACACATCCAGCTTTAATTGCTGAAATTCTTTATTTCCGTGAGTTGCCTCGCCCAATGCGATGATTCGACTGTTTTCCGGAATCGAGAGCGCACCGACCGACTGCGCGTATTGTTCAAACTCCGGGATATCCGCGGCATTTCCTGTGGAAAATCCGCCTAAACGCATAAAAATCATAGCGGAGAGTACCGCGAGAATGAAAACGCTTAATAGGATATATCTGACTTTGCGCTGTCTTTTTTTCTTCATATCTGATTCTGCCTTTTGTAAAAATTACATTCGCGGTGATCCGTGTGCAAGTTTACTGAACCTCGTGCAGCAATTCTTCTGCGGAAAGGTTAAATAATTTTGCAATGGCGATTAAGTTTGAGGTGCTGGGGTCCGAGGTTCCGTTTTCCCATTTTGAAACGGCCTGCCGGCTGACGCCGATTGACTCTGCCACAAATTCCTGGGTCATTTTACATTCTTCCCGATGTTGTTTCAAAACTTCCCCCAAGGATTGTTTGACCATGGCTTTTTCTTTTCGAACGGCTTTCGATTTGATATATCGAATGAGGGCTTTCACAAGGAAGATACCCAAAACTATAAATGTTGCCAGCACTGCAAGACCAATCAAAAGTACCAAAGCAAAAACTGCTACGCCTAAAAACTTCATATCATTCCCTCCGAATGGCTCTATGATAGCCTTTTTTCCCGGTTTCTGCCACCAACTATCCCGACACAATCGGTTGCATTTCGGTTGCCAATGTAAAATACCGCTGTTTTCGACATAAAACAGCATCAAAGTGATTTCAGTATACTACGGCATTTGTCAAAATGACAGTGAAGGAAGATACTCCGAGGCAATGGGGCATACGGCCGGAACTTTTACAGAACCGTGGGGGTTCGGGATTGCATCTGACGGGAAAATGCGCTACAATACATTATTATTATAGGAAAACGGAGAACGCTATGGGATATGAAACCATTCTGCTGGACGCAGATATGACTCTCTGGGATTTTGAGGCCTCGGAGCGCTGCGCTCTGCGGGACGTGACGGAATCTCTGGGGTTGGAGCTGACGCCGGAGCGGGAGCAGCATTACAGCAAGGTGAATGCGGACCTGTGGCATCGGTTTGACCTGAAGGAAATTACCCGAGAGGACATCGGACACAACCGCTTTGCGGATTATCTGGAATTCCTGGGCGCTCAGGGAGACCCGGTGGCGATGAATGCCATGTATGCCCATCAGCTGGGAGAATACAGCATTATGCTCCCCGGCGCGTTGGAGCTGTGCCGCCGATTGGCGGAGCACTGCACCTTGTATATCGTGACCAACGGAATGCACGATGCCCAGACCGGACGGTTTGAGAAATGCACCATGAAACCCTATATCCGGGAGATGTTCATTTCTGCGGATATGGGCTGCCAGAAACCGGAAAAGGAATTTTTCGACAAGGTACTTGCCGCCATCGGGTCGGTGGACCGGCGGAAAACCGTGATTGTGGGCGATTCTCTGACCTCGGATATGCAGGGCGGCCTGAATGCACAGCTGGACACCATTTGGTATAATCCCCATCACAAACCCGCCGACCCGAAGATTCCCGTGACGTGGGAGGCAAACTCCATGGAGGCAATCGGGGACATCATTCTGGGGAACTGAAGTTTTCCACACTTTCCAACATTATTAACATAGTTTTCAACATCAGTTTGTGAAACGTTCCAAATTTTATAAAAAAGGAGGCAAAATCATGCTTTTTTCCGAAGATGAAGCTTGCACTTATGCAAAAAATCCGCTGTTGGAGGTGATTTGCCAGCTGCGGTTTCCCCCCATTCTGAGCATCAATGAAAATACGCCCGCGGAGTTTCAAGAGGCTGTGCGGGATATGTTCCCCCAGTTTTCCGTTCAGGTGGAGCGGGTGCCCGTGATGCCCGGTCAGCCGGCACCGGAAAAGCCTGCAACCGTGAACAACTATCAGTTTATTTCCGCTGACGGAAAGTGGAAACTGAACTTGACCCAGAATTTCATCGCCTTGTCTACCCGGGGCTATACCGATTGGAAAACCTTTGCCGGTATGCTGGATAAGCCGCTGAGCGAGTTCATTCAGCACTATCACCCCGCCTATTTTCAGCGGGTGGGTCTGCGGTACATGAACGCCATTTCCAGAAAGGCACTGGGATTGCAGGGTACCCCTTGGAATGATCTGATTCAGCCGGCATGGCTGGGCGTTCTGGACGAGGAAGATGTGCCGGAGATGGCAGTGATCCGCGCCGGTGTAGATGCGGAGCTGATGCTCCCGGGCAAGCTGCGTCTGAAAGGCCACGGCGGTCCCGGTCGGATTCAGATTCAGGGCAAGCCGGAGCAGGAAGTGCGGTATATGCTGGACTTTGATTTGTCCTGCAACGAAAAAACGGAAATCAATCAGGCTGCCGGAATGTTGGATAAGCTCCATGAGCAAGCCGACAAGGTATTTCAGGGCGCAATTACCATTCGTCTCCATGAGGCTATGGACCCCCAGTAAGCAGCCGTGAAAATCACATTTTTGTACCACAGCGCCTTTTTGGTGGAGCTGCCGGAGTGCGACCTGCTGTTTGACTGGTACGGGGGCACCCTCCCGCCCCGGGCACCGGGCAAGCCGCTGTACGTTTTTGCCAGCCATCACCACGGGGACCATTACAGTCCGGAGATTTTTTCTCTGGGCATGGAGCATGTGACCTATATTTTGGCCACCTGCATTCGGCTTTCCGCCAAACGCCGGGCAGCTTTGGGCATCGACCCGGAGCGGGTGCATCGTCTGCCGGCGAATGTAACGGCGGAGATTGGTCCGCTGACGGTGCAGACCTTTCGCTCCACAGACGCGGGTGTTGCGTTTCTGGTGACCTGCGGAGAGTATCGGCTGTTTCATGCCGGAGATTTGAACTGGTGGCATTGGACGGGGGAGGACCCTGCGTGGAATCAGCAGATGGAGCGGGCATTCACCAAGGTGTGCGGGCAACTGCAGGGCATTTCCGTGGACGCCGCATTTCTACCCTTGGACCCACGGTTGGGTGATGCCTTTTGGTGGGGCTTTGACCGAATGATGAACACGTTGGAGGCGAAAATGGCCTTTCCCATGCACTGCTGGGAGGATTTTTCAGTGATTGACCGACTGACGGCACTCCCGGAAAGCCGGGAATACCGCGGCCGGGTGGCGCATATCACCGAAAATGGACAAACATTTGAATTACCGTAAAAAAGGAGCCGCACGGCTCCTTTTTTGGTGCATAGAATGGAAAAGAAAAGGGTAGAAACGCACTCAACAGATTCTACAAAACAGCGGGAGCCTGTTTGAAGTTTAACAAATGCAGGAAAAGTAAGCAGAAAATTGAAAAACTGCAAGCTGACTTGCATTATTTGCAAGAGAATCCTGCAAAAACGGCAAATACACGGGAAGAAATTCAAAAATTTTACTGCCCGAAATTCGACACAAAATATCGGAAAAAGTGACAGAAAATCTACAAAACACGGAAAAAGCGGAACAAATACCGCAAAATGCGGTAAAATTTGTGAAATGCAAAAAGTGTTCACAAAAAATTCATTACGAAACTATTCATATTGTCAATTGCAAAATGCAGCAAGAGAATGCTATAATTTCAAAGTATGAGTGTCGGGCGAATTCATTTGCCCGTTTTTTCTGAAAGGTTGTGTTTGAGAAAATGGAAGAAAAGAAAGAGAAGAAAATCGGTCTGGCCGGCATGATTTTCATTGCAATGCTGCTGGGTATTCTTTTTGGCGCATTCATGTGGAAAGTCGGTAAGGCTGATATCGTCACCGCTTACATTAATCCCTTTGGTACGATTTTTGTAAACCTGCTGAAGTTTATCGTTGTGCCCGTGGTGCTGCTGTCCATGATTGGCGGCATGATTTCCATGAACGACGTGAAAAAAGTCGGTTCTATCGGCTGGAAAACCGTTGTGTATTACATGGTGACCACCGCAATCGCAATTCTGATCGGTCTGATCATGGCAAATCTGTTCAAAGGTCACTTCCCCCTGCTGGATACTGCCGGCGCTGAGTATGAGGCAAAGGCATCTAACGTGATGGACACCATCGTGAACATCTTCCCCAGCAATATGTGGGCATCTTTCACCAATGCGAACATGCTGCAGGTAATTGTGATCGCAATTCTGGTGGGCGTGGGCATTCTGCTCAGCGGCGAGAAGGGCGAGCCCGTGGCAAAGCTGGTGGAGAGCGCAAATGCTGTGTTCACCGAAGTGATGATGTTCATTCTGAAGCTGACTCCCATCGGCGTGTTCTGCTTGATGAGCAACACTGTGGCTGTGAACGGCCCCAGCATCATCAGCTCTCTGGCAATCGTTATCGGTGTGGCTTACCTGGGCTACATTCTGCATCTGGTGATTGTTTACTCCGTGGCTGTGAAGGCCATGGGCGGTCTGAGCCCCTGGGAATTCTTCAAGGGCATGGCTCCCGCAATGATTTTCGCTTTCACCAGTGCATCTTCCGTGGCAACCCTGCCTCTGAACATTGAGTGCTCCGAAAATCTGGGCGCTGACAAGGACATCAGCTCCTTCGTTCTGCCTTTGGGCGCAACCATCAACATGGACGGTACCGCAATCTACATGGGCGTGACCTCCATCTTCATCGCTTGCTGCTACGGTGTGGATCTGACTCTGGGTCAGATGGCTACCATCGTGCTGACCGCAACGCTGGCTTCCATCGGTACCGCCGGTATGCCCGGCGCCGGCATGATCATGCTGACCATGGTGCTGCAGAGCGTTGGCCTGCCTGTGGCCGGCGTGGGTCTGATTATGGGCGTTGATAAGCTGTTCGACATGGGTCGTACCTGCCTGAACATCACCGGCGACGCATCTTGCGCTATCGTAGTGACTCACTGGGAGCGCAAAAAGCAGGAGCGTCTGGCAAAGAAAGCCTGATTCTCTGAATAAAAAAATCGACCGGAGCTGCATACGCAGCTCCGGGTTTTTCCTACCCTCGGTTCACGTTGAATCAGGGGATTTTTAGTGATTCCAAGCGATTTCCAAGCACCTTTTCGGATACGGACTGAGCGGATTTCTGCGGGAAGTTTCCCCGGCGGGAATCCCAATTACGGGAGAACGTTCAAATCCCGGGAGAGCGGTTCTCACGGGATTTGCACTGCCCAGAATAGACTGACCATACGAAAAATTCCCCCGGACTTCAGTCCGAGGGAATTTTTCTATGATGTGTGTGGAGAGAAATTATTTCTTTGCTTTAATGGCCTCGATCATCAGATCGCAGATTTCGTCCATATCGCCCACGATGCCGTAGTCAGCCACACCGAAGATGGCGGCCTCGGGATCGGAGTTTACGGCAATAATCAAGCCGGAGTCCTTCATACCTGCGGTATGGTTGATGGCGCCGGAAACACCAAAGCTCAGGAACAGCTTGGGTTTCACAACCACGCCGGACTGACCGATCATCTGCTTGAAGGGCAGCAGACCGCGGTCAAATACGGGACGGGTGCAGCCGACCTCGCCGCCCAGCAGCTTTGCCAGCTCCTGGTACTTTGCCAGCTTGTCCACGCCGCTGATGGCGTTGCCCACGCAGACAACCACGTCTGCAGCAGCCAGGTTCACGGAACCGTCGTCCACGGGAGGGGTGAACTCCAGAACCTTGGTGCGAATCTTTGCGGGGTCGAAGTTGATGGTCTCGTTGATGACGGTGACGTTCTCCTTCTCGCCGGCGGGCTCATACTTAAAGGTGCCGGGGCGGATGGTGCCGACCTGAGGACGGAGAATGGGCACGGTGATAACAGCCATCATCTTGCCGCCGACAGCGGGCTCGATGAACTCAATGTCCTTGCTTTCGGGGTTGTACACAACCTCGGTTGCGTCGGAGGTGCAGCCGGTGTTCAGCTGCACGGCAAAACGGGGAGCAAAATCGCGGCCGTTGGTGGTGCCGCCCACAAACACTGCGGAGGGCATGTACTTCTGGCACAGCTGAGTGAACACATGGGTGTATGCGTCCACGCTGTAGCTTTCCAGACCGGTACCATTCACCAGAATGATTTCATCCACGGCGCAGCCGCGGATTTTTGCGATTTCTTCCTCGGGCAGCTCGCCCAGAATCACGGCAACCAGCTTCTCGCCGGTGACATCGCAGAGTTTTCTTGCTTCGCAGCACAGCTCCAGAGAAACGGGAGCTACGGTCTTCTTATCGTGCTCGATATAGACCCACATATTTTTGTAAGCGCTTTTTTCCATATCGGCACCTCCTTACATCAAGCCTTTGTCGGCCAGAATCTCCATGACTTTGGCCACATTCTTAGCGGAATCGCCTTCGTCCAGCATCACGCCGGATTCGCCCTTCTCGGGGGGATAGGTGCGGGGCACGATAGTGCCGGAGCCGGGAGCGCCGATTTTTGCCTTGTCCAGACCCTCGATGGTGTCTGCATTCAGCACGGTAATCTCAGCGGTACGCGCGTACTTTTTGCCCTTGAAGTTGGGGATACGGGGCTGATAGTTGGTCTTTTCCACGGTGCACAGCACGGGCATCTGCGCCTCTACGATTTCCACACCGTACTCGGTGTCGCGCTCTGCGATGATGGTGCGCTTCTCCTCGTTGACTTCCTTAATCAGAGCAACGGAGGACACCAGGCTTGCGTCGAAACGCTCTGCCAGCTGTGCGCCCATCTGACCGGTGCCGCCGTCCAGGGTTTCACGGCCGCACAGAATGATATCGTAATCGCCGAACATTTTTGCGCCCTGCACAATGGTGTAGCTGGTGGACAGGGTATCGGCGTCTTTGAATGCATAGTCGGAGCAGAGAATTGCCCGGCTTGCGCCCACGGAAATGCACTCACGCAGCACAGAGGCCGCAGCGTTGGGGCCCATGGTCACAGCGGTGATCTCGCCGCCGTAAGTTTCTTTCAGACGGACAGCAGCCTCCAGAGCATTGCCGTCCTGCGGGTTCATAATAGCAGGCACACCGTCACGGATCAGAGAACCGGTGACCGGGTCGATTTTGACCAGGTTGATATCAGGCACCTGTTTGACACATACCAGAATTTTCAGCATTTTTTCTTCCTCCCCATCAAGAGCAGACTTTGCCCGGATTGAGGATACCCTTGGGGTCGAACACGTTCTTGATGGCCTTCATCATTTCGTAAGCCACGGTGCCCACGGATTCCTCCAGGTATTCCTTCTTGGCCCAGCCGATGCCGTGCTCGCCGGACAGCTGACCGCCGATGCGATGGCACTCGGTATAGCACTTGGCCATGACAATTTTGTCCCGGCGCCAGAACTCGTCCAGTTCCAGATCGTTGGAGCAAGCATAGATGTGCAGGTTGCCGTCGCCGGCGTGACCGAAGTTACGAATGGTCAGACCCACTTCCTCGCCGGTCTTGCGGACAAACTCCAGATAAGGTGCAATCTGGTCCACGGGAACCACAACGTCCAGCTCGTCCAGCAGCTTGGTGTCGCCCTCGATGGCGCTCAGAAATGCGGAACGTGCAGCCCAGACTTCGGTTTTCAGCGTGGGGGTATCCACAACCAGAGTGTCGATTGCGCCGCACTCAGATGCCAGAGCGTCCAGTTTTTCCATCTTTTCGTACAGCTCATCCTCGCTCTCGCCCACAAAGGTGACCAGAATGGACGCAGCCACGTTTTTCTTTGCGTACTCGGTGGGGAAGATGGGCTTGCCGGTAAAGTCGGAAGAGGATCTCACAATGTCCTCACCCATGAACTCAATGGACTGGGGGTCCAGGTTTGCAATGCGAATCTTGGGCACGGTTGCAATGCAGGTGTCCAGACTCTCAAAGGGCAGCAGAACGGAAACGTTCATGCTGGGCTTTGCAACCAGCTTCATGGTCATCTCGGTGATGATACCCAGAGTACCCTCGGAGCCGACCATCAGGTTCAGCAGGGAGTAGCCGGTGGAGGACTTGCAAACGGTTTTGCCCACGTGCATCACTTCGCCGTTGGCCAGAACCACGGTCAGAGCCAGCACGTAATCCCGGGTGGAGCCGTATTTCACAGCGCGCATACCGCCTGCGTTGGTGGCTACGTTGCCGCCGACAGTAGAGGTTTTGGAGCCGGGATCGGGGGGATAATACAGGCCGTGTTTTTCCACGTCTGCTGCCAAATCCTGCAGCAGAATGCCGGGCTGCACGGTCACAGCCATGTTGGGAATATCATAACCCAGAATCTTGTCCATACGGGCGGTGCAGACCACCACGCCGCCATGAATGGGTACGCTGCTGCCGGTCAGAGAGGTGCCGGCGCCGCGGGGAGTTACGGGAATGCAGTATTCGTTGCAAAGTTTCATAATGGCAGCAACCTCTTCGGTGCTTTCCACTTCGCAGACAGCCTCCGGCGCAAATTTGCCGTAAATGGGCATTTCGTCATGCGTATAGTCTTCTTTGACCTTGTCACCGTACTGGAAACGCTTTTCGCCGACGATTGCTTTCAGCTGTTCTGCGATTTCAGGCGTGACAGAGTGAAAGTTTGCCATGATGTTGACCTCCTTATATTCCACAGTGCAGGGGGCAGAGAGTGTCCGAAAATCTGCCCCCGGACTGTGCACTTTCGGACTCATTATAACAACAAGATTATTGGCATACAATGAAAATTAAAAGTTTCACATACAAAATGAAATGCAAACGGCGCGGATTGTTCGGAAAAAACCGCATTTTTGCATTGGAAAAAGTGCAAAAAGCATTAAATGCACATCAAAAAAAGCAAATCATTGGTGAAACTCTGTCAAGGTGCACAGAAAATAATGCATTATTTTGTCACATCGTGCAAAGTGTATGGAATCCGTGAAAAAAAGAATTTCCGGAAAAGCATTTCCAAAAAATCCATGAAATATTTAAGAATTATTCACAAAACAGATGCACATATCTATTGACAAAAACACTGTTTCGCGTTATATTAGCACTCGGAAGTTAAGAGTGCCAGCGGTGTGAACCGGTGAGTGCTAAAACCTCCGAAAGAACGAAACCACAGAGGTTCGGAAATGGAAATCAGTGAGCGGAAAAAGAAAATATTGGCCGCCGTCATCGAGGAATATATCGAAACGGCAGAGCCGGTGGGCAGTAAGGTCTTGGCGGCGAAAGCTGGATTGGGCTGCTCCTCCGCCACCATTCGGAACGAGCTGGCGGAGTTGTCCGCCATGGGCTATCTGGAACAGCCTCACACCTCCGCGGGGCGAATCCCTACCGTGCACGGCTATCGGTTGTATGTCAATGAACTGATGGACCGGCAGCGGCTGAGCGACGCGGAAACGGAGCGGCTGAATCAGGAACTTCAGGCGCACATGAGCGAACTGGACGATTTGCGCAACAGCATCGGACAGTTTGCGGCCCAGGAAATGGACCTGCCTGCCTTGAGCATCATTGTGCCGGAGGTGGTGACCATCACCCGGTTTGATTTGATTTACGTGGACGCCAATACATTTATTATAGTATTGCTGCTGTCGGACAACACGGTGCAAAACAAGCTGGTGCGGCTGCCGGTTTCTGTGGAAAAGGTCAGCATTGAAAAACTGGCAACCTTGGCAAATGCCAATTTTACCGGCGTACAGGCCGCAGAACTGACCCCGGCGCGGATCTCCGCAACGGAGCGGGCGCTGGACGATGTAATGGGTCTGACGGCGGTGGTGGCGTCTTTCGCCATCGAAACGTTGGAACACGCAGCCCGACCCCGGACGAACGTGGCCGGACAAAACCGGCTGCTCCATCACCCGGAATTTCAGGACCCGGAAAAGGCGCAGGTGCTGATGAGCTATCTGTCCCAGTCTCCGGAGGAATTGCCGGAGATGCTGCACGGGGCAAACGGTGTGAAGGTCTTTGTGGGACCGGAGCAAGCGTCGGCGGCGCTGAAGGATTCCAGCGTTGTGCTGGCCACATACGATGCCGGCGGCGGTGTCCGAGGCATTGTAGGTGTGGTGGGCCCCACGCGAATGGATTACGCGGTGGTGGCCGAAAAAATGCAGCTGATTGCCGAAACGATTTCGGGAATGCTCACCGGCGGACAACGACCGCCCTTGGGTATGGACAATAAGCTGATGATACGAGGAGATGACGGTAGTGAGCAAGAAGAAACATGAAATGGAACCGGAGCAGGAATTGCCCGTTGAAGATTTGAAGGCAGAGGCAGAACAGGCAGCGGAACAGACCGCAGAGCAGACTCCGGCGGAGCCGGAAACGGCTGCAGCAGAGCAGGAAACCGAGGCAGCACCCCAGCAGCCCGATACGGCGCAGCAGCTGAAAGCGGCTGAGGACCGGTATATGCGGCTGGCAGCGGAGTACGATAACTTCCGCAAGCGCAGCGCCCGGGAGCGGGACGCACTGTTTGCCGATGTGCGGTCCGACACGGTGGTGAAGTTCCTGCCGGTGTATGATAACCTGCTGCGGGCCATTGCCATGACCCCGGAAGGCGACCCCGGACGGAAGGGCATTGAAATGACCCTGACCCAGTTCGAAACGGTTCTGACCAAATTGGGCGTCACCCCCATTGAGGCCTTGGGTCAGAGTTTTGACCCCGCGCTGCACAACGCCGTGATGCATACGGAAGACCCGGAGCAGGGCGAAAGCGTTGTGGTGGAAGAATTCGAAAAGGGATTCAAAATGGGTGACAAAGTCATTCGGTTCAGTATGGTCAAGGTGGCCAACTAAACAAGACAACGAACAGCTCCTTTCGGAGCGAAATCATACAATTTATTTTGAAAAGATACATCTTAGGAGGTTTATATTATGGGAAAAATTATTGGTATTGACTTGGGTACAACCAACTCTTGCGTAGCCGTTATGGAAGGCGGCGACACTGTCGTTATCCCCAACGCTGAAGGCGCTCGGACCACTCCGTCCGTGGTGGCATTTTCCAAAACCGGCGAGCGTATGGTCGGCCAGGTGGCAAAGCGTCAGGCTGTGACCAACCCCGACCGCACCATTTCCTCCATCAAACGTGAAATGGGTTCCGCTTACCGTGTGACCATCGATGACAAGAGCTACTCTCCTCAGGAAATCAGCGCAATGGTGCTGCAGAAACTGAAGGCAGACGCAGAGGCTTATCTGGGTCAGCCCGTCACCGAGGCTGTTATCACCGTTCCTGCATACTTCACCGACTCTCAGCGTCAGGCAACCAAGGATGCCGGCAAGATTGCAGGTCTGGAAGTAAAGAGAATCATCAACGAGCCTACCGCAGCTGCTCTGGCTTACGGTCTGGATAAGGAAGAGGACCAGAAGATTATGGTCTACGACTTGGGCGGCGGTACTTTCGATGTGTCCGTGCTGGAAATCGGCGACGGTGTCATTGAAGTTCTGGCAACGGCCGGCAACAACCGTCTGGGCGGCGATGACTTCGATAAGGCCATCGTGGATTACCTGGTCGGCGAATTCAAGAAGAGCGACGGCATCGACCTGACCGGCGATAAAGTGGCAATGCAGCGTCTGAGAGAGGCTGCCGAGAAAGCAAAATGCGACCTGTCCGGCATGACCACTACCACCATTTCTCTGCCCTACATCACCGCTGATGCAACCGGCCCGAAACATCTGGAAGTGGAGCTGAGCCGTGCAAAGTTCAACGATCTGACCCGCAGCCTGGTGGATGCAACCGTAGGTCCCGTGCGTCAGGCACTGTCCGATGCCGGTCTGAAGGCATCTGATTTGAGCAAGGTGCTGCTGGTGGGCGGTTCTACCCGTATCCCCGCTGTGCAGGATAAGGTCAAAGAGCTGACCGGCACCGAACCCTTCAAGGGCATTAACCCCGATGAGTGCGTGGCTGTGGGCGCTGCAATTCAGGGCGGCGTTCTGGGCGGCGACGTGGAAGGCGTTCTGCTGCTGGACGTAACGCCTCTGTCTCTGGGCATTGAAACGCTGGGCGGCGTGTGCACCAAGCTGATTGAGCGCAACACCACCATTCCTACCCGGAAGAGCCAGATTTTCTCCACCGCTGCCGACAACCAGACCTCTGTGGAAATCAACGTTCTGCAGGGCGAGCGGGAAATGGCACAGTACAACAAATCTCTGGGCCGGTTCCATCTGGACGGCATTGCCCCGGCTCGCCGCGGTGTGCCTCAGATTGAAGTGACCTTCGATATTGACGCAAACGGCATTGTCAACGTGTCCGCAAAGGATTTGGGCACCGGCAAGGAGCAGCACATCACCATCACCTCTTCCACCAACATGAGCGAGGACGAAATCAACAAGGCTGTCCGCGATGCAGAGCAGTTCGCTGCAGAAGACGCAAAGCGGAAAGAGGAAATTGATATCCGCAACGAGGGTGACGCAATGGCTTACCAGACCGAGAACACCCTCACCGAGATGGGCGACAAGCTGGACGCAGCCGATAAATCCGAGCTGGAAGGCAAGCTGTCCGGTCTGAAAACCGCACTGGCAGGCACTGACTCCGGCGCCATCAAGACCGCAACCGAGGAGCTGAAACAGAGCTTCTACAAGGTCAGCGAGAAGATGTATCAGGCTGCCGGCGCACAGCAGGCAGGCGGTGCACAGCCCGGCCCCGACATGGGCGGTCAGCAGGGCGGCGACGGCGGTAACGGCGGTCAGGATTACTACGATGCTGACTACACCGTTGTGGACGACGATAAATAATTTACCTCGCGGTAAAAACTTAAGGGAGGTCTTTTCAAGACCTCCCTTACTGTGGTATCATACCACTGATTCTTTCCGGCAGAGCCGGGTTAAATTGCAAAACCCGTCTCCGGACCGGTTTTGAGAGGAGGTTCGCGGCGGACCGATGAGAACCATCGGGAGAGCGCGCCGTGATGAAAAATGGCAGACAAACGTGATTATTATGAAGTCCTTGGCGTGAGCAAAACAGCCACGGACGATGAACTGAAAAAAGCTTACCGGAAACTGGCAAAGCAGTATCACCCGGACCTGCACCCCGGAGACAAAGAGGCTGAGGCGAAATTTAAGGAAATCAACGAGGCTTACGAGGTTCTTTCCGATGCAGACAAGCGGGCAAAGTATGACCAGTACGGTTTTGCGGCCTTCGACCCCAACTCCGGCTTTGGCGGATTCGACGGCGGTTTCGGCGGATTTGACGACCTGGGAGATATTCTGGGCTCTATTTTCGGCGGCGGTTTCGGCGGATTTGGCGGCGGTTTCGGTGGCGGCGGACAGCGCCGGAACAACGGTCCCCGGAAGGGCGAAAATGTCCGGGTCAATCTGACGCTGGACTTTGAAGAGGCTGTGTTCGGCTGCAAAAAGGAAATTCCCGTGAACATGGTGGAAACCTGCCCGGATTGCAAAGGCACCGGCTGCGCCGAGGGTACCCACCCGGAGACCTGCCCGGATTGCGGCGGCCGGGGTACGGTGGTCCGCACCCAGCGCACGGCGATGGGCATGATGCAGTCCACCAGTCAGTGCCCCCGCTGCAACGGTCGCGGTCAGGTGATTCATACCCCCTGCCCCACCTGCAAGGGCAACGGCCGGATTCGGAAGAAAAAGACCGTCAGCGTGAACATTCCCGCCGGTATCGACAACGGACAGACCGTATCCCTCCGGGGCTTGGGCAATGAGGGCGTCAACGGCGGAGCCCCCGGCGATTTGCTGGTGACCGTAACCGTGCGTGCCCATGCGCTGTTTGAACGTGACGGCAGCTCCATTCTGTTGGATTTGCCCATCAGCTATGCACAGGCTGTTTTGGGCGCGGAAGTGACCGTTCCCACGCTGACGGGCAAGGTCAAACTGACCATTCCCGAGGGCACCGACACCGGAACCACTTTCCGGCTGAAGGGCAAGGGCGTTCCCTTCCTCCGGGGCAACGGCAGCGGCGACCAGTTCGTGACCGTGAACATCGAGACGCCGAAAAAGCTGAACGATACCCAGAAAGAGGCTCTGCGGAAATTCGCAGAGGCTATGGACGAGCCGGTAGCCGCCGAGAAAAAGCGCGGTTTCGGCAAGAAGAAAAAATAAACCAATATTGGACAAAACAATCCCCCTGCGGCAGCGCCGCAGGGGGATTGCGTATTTATAAGGTTTGCAGAAACGCCAAGGCATCGTCTGCAGTGCCGCAAGGTGCGGTCACCGGTCGGTTTTGCGGATTGATGAGGCAATCGGTAATCAGAAACGAGGGGATTCCCAACGCTTCGGCAGGACCCCGGTCCTCTTCCATATCGTTGCCCACCAGCAGACAATCCTCCGGGCGGAGAGAAAAGCGCTCCAGAATTTCCCGGAAATAGGCGGGATTGGGCTTGCAGAAATGGGAATTATCATAATCCGTGACCCAATCGAACTCCGTATCCGACAAGCCCAGCCAGCTCAAGCGGCTTTGCTGCCCGCAACGTGGGAAAATGGGATTCGTGGAGAGAATCACCAAATCGGCTTTCTCCCGGGCGGCGGCAACCAATGCCCGAGCCCGGTGGCTGGGCTGGGTAAATTCCTTGGCGCCGTGGAATTCATTCCGGTAAAAGCTGTCGAAAATCGGATCGTCCACCCGGCAATCCCGGCCCATTTCCCGGTTGAAGGTCTCCCAGAATCGTTGGGAATTGGTTTCCTCGCCGTCGTTTTTCACCATGGCGCTTACGCCTTTCCACAAGCTGCTGATTAACAGCTGGGGGTCATAGCCGTAGGGCGCCAGTTTTGCGGCCAGCAGCCGGAAATATCCCTTGGTGAATACGTCTTGGTCCATGGGCAGCAGAGTGCCGTCCAAATCAAATAAAATGGCTCGTTTTTCTTTCATCAGTAGTTGTTCCTATTCCGAATTTTGTCTTTTGTAATGTCTGCCAAGGTGTTGCAGCCGGTAATCAGCATATTGTCGTGGAGCTCTGCCTTGATTTTCTCCAGATACAGGGCCACGCCCTCGGCACCGCCGCCGATGGCTGCATGGCATACCGGACGGCCGATGAGCACGGCGTCAGCGCCCAATGCCAGACATTTATACACATCGCCGCCGGAACGAATTCCGCCGTCTTGTTTCCAACGGCTGCCCGGATTTCGCCGATGACGCTGGCGGTTGCAGGCGCGTCGGGAATGATGCGGCCGCCGTGGGTGGAAATCACAATGCCGTAAGCACCCAGCTCTGCGGCAATTTTTGCGGCCCGGGGGGTGACCAGACCCTTGACGATAAAGGGCAGCTTGGTGCAGGAAATGATTTCCTCCAAATCCTTGGCACTTTTGGGGTCCACGGGCTTGCCCAGCAGTTTCAGATTGATCAGACCGGCGCTGTCCACATCGCAGCAGACGGCTTTGGCGCCGGCTGCTTCTGCCAGACGGATATGGTGAATGATGCGCTCGTTTTTCCACGGCTTGATGGTGGGCACGGCCATACCGCCGGCCAACTTGGTCATTTCAATGCCGTTGAGATACATTTCGTCCTGGGGTGCGTCCGGGGTGAATGCCATGGTGCCGGCTTGCAGCGCGCCGTTGACCTGCGCCTCGGTGAACTGATATTCCGTCAGGTCGCTGCCGAAATTCATGCCCGCACCGCCGCAGGGTGCGCCCAAAACCGGCATGGACAGGGTTTCGCCGAACAGCGCAATGGAGCTGTCCTGCCCTTTGGTGTTGTCGAAAATGGGGTCCATGAGAATGTCAATGTTCCGCAGATAATTCAGACATTCCGTAAAGGATTTTCCATCTCCCTTTGCGCCGGGACCGGGGACCTGACCCTTGCAGGCGACGCCGTTGCACACCGGGCAGACCTTACATTTTGTGGTCCGCTGCCGTGCGTTTTCCAGAACTTCCTGGTATGTCATATTTGTTTCCTCCCGTTTTCAGAATGTGACGATTTGATGCTCTGATTATACCGAACTTTTTTCCGGGTGGCAAGGTCGGAATGGATTTCCGACGGTGGGGGGCGGAAAAAATTCCCCGAGGGCGGCAGAGCGAAGTACGGGCGGAAAAAACCCGGAAATTCCGGTTTTTTCCGGGTTTTAGCCCATTGTTCATGGTTTGTTTGTTGACAATTCCCGCCGGGTGTGGTATACAATTGATGATTTCGGTACAAATAATAAATGAAGAAAACGAGGGATTTGATTTGGATAACTACGAAGAACCCAGAAAATCCGGCACGGTGCTGAAGGTCATTCTGATCATCATTACTGTGATTGCTGTGGTGGCAGCCGTGGCAATGGGTTTGCTGTATTACAATGCAACCAGTACGTTGAAACTGATTCGGGAGAAGAACACTTCTCTGACCGAAAGCCTGAACGATTACAAAACGCAGGTGGAAGAATTTGACACCAAGAAGGAAGAATACGAAAAGCAGATTGAAGATCTGACCGCACAGCTGGAAGAGGCACAGAGCGCCATTCAGGCACCTGACCTGAACGGTGAGGGCAAGGAGCAGAACAAGCCTGCCATCGACCTGAGCGGCAACAAGTCTCTGTCCGTCAAGCCGGACAAGCTGTTTGACGAGGGCGTGGCTTACACCGTGAACACCGATGGTCTGAACCTGCGTTCCGGTCCCAGCACCACCTATCAGATTATCACCTCTGCGTCCAAGGGCAACAGCGTGACCGCTTATGCACAGGACGGCGATTGGCTGCTGATTACCACCGACGGCACCACGTTCGGTTGGGTGAAGAGCACCTATATCACCAAAAAGTAAATCGAACCGTGAACCCTCCCTGCCCGACGGCAGGGAGGGTTTTTGTTTTCGGACAAGGTAATCTTATTTTATCCCTAAGAAAAAATTATGACCCTCTTCAAAAAGAATGTTGGACAAATTCATCAAAACGTGTTACGCTATAAACAATGATTGTGTAAAAAATCACAATATGTTTTTGGAAGGAGCGTTTTCATGAAAAAAGTAGTATTCCTGACCGGTGCCACCGGCATTATGGGTATGGAGACCGTCAAGCGGTTCATGGACCATCTGGACGAAATTGAACTGCGGGTACTGGCTCGCCCCAGCGAAATCAACTATGAAAAGCTGAAACCCTATGAGGACAAAATCCAGATTATCTGGGGCAACCTGATGGATTATGACCTGATGAGCCGCTGCATGGAAGGCGTGGACTACGTGCTCCATGTGGGTGCAATTCTGAACCCCATCGCCACGGACTGGCCGCCCGACATTACCCTGCGCACCAACTACGGCTCCACCTTGGCAATGCTCCGGGGCATTAAGCAGTATCATCAGGAAGAAAAGACCCACTTTGTGTACGTGAGCACTGTGGAGGCTCTGGGTCATCATGAGGCGCCCCATATCTGGGGCCGTATGGGCGACCCCCTGCAGCCGCCTATCTACTGCTACTATGCCATGAGTAAAGTGGCCTCGGAGCGGGCTGTGGCAGAGTCCGGTTTGAAATATTGGGCCATCGTCCGTCAGTCTTTCCAGATTCCCAACAACCCCATTGCTGCGGATTATCCCATCGTGGCACACATGCCTCAGGATACCTACGGCGAGCGTATGGACGCAGAATCCTCCGGCAATCTGATGGTGCAGATTTGCCTGAACGCTCCGGAGAATTTCTGGCGCTACGGCTATCACATGGGCGGCGGCGAAGACCAGCGCTTTGACCAGTACAGCTACGTGAAGGCACTGCACGGCAACGCCCGGGCAGGCTGGAGCCCCAAGTGGCTGGCAACCAAGAACTATCACGGCTGCTACTTCACCGATTCCGACGATTTGAACGAAATCGTGCCTTATCGTCTGAAAGACCGGGCACAGTTCTTGAAGGACGAGCTGATGAACCAGATTAAGCTGGTGAAATCCAAGCCCAGAATGACTCCGGAAGAGGTTGAGGCAAAGAATAAGCGCATCGCCCGCAAGCCCGGCGGAACCCTTTGGGCCATTGAAAACAACGATGAGGAAACCATTCGCGTTCTCTGGGGTTCTCGTGAGAAATACGACGCCATTCCCGAAAACTGGGATGACATTCCCCTGCCCGAACCCACTTACCCGGTGGAATATCTGGACCACGGCTATGACGAGACCAAACCTTTGAGCGAGCTGGATTTGGCGGATATGCAGCAGGCTGCAAAATTCCGCGGCGGCGAGTGCTTGTCCGAAACCATGGAAAAGGGCGATTTGTTCACACCGCTGAACTGGAAGTGCGCCTTTGGTCATGAGTTTACCGGCAGCCCCAACCTGATTCTCCGTCTGGGTCACTGGTGCCCCCACTGCCTGGAGAAAGAATGGAACTATTACGAGCAGGCAAAGGTGAACCCCTTCTTCGCACAGACTTGGGACCACGCCCACAAGGACGAGGAGCCCTTCACGGTGAAGATGGAGTGCGACGCCACCTTGATTGACAAGTGCTTCGATAAGTAAAAGTGGAAACAGAATAAGTAAAACGAATTGATTCCCGTCCGAACTTGCATCGGACGGGAATTTTTTTGAAAAAATGCACAATTTAGCGGGCTAAAATGCAATATTGTGCGAAAAAAGCAGCGAAAACCGCAAAATCAATTTGACATCGCATTTTCGGGGGTTATAATGGTAATGTATGAACACCGGAGGGAAACGGTGTTGATCGTATGGTACGAAATTTGAAACCGGTCTGAAAAATCCCCTCGGCAGGACCGGAAAATGGAGGAAAGACAATCATGGCGAATAAGAAACACTTCAAGACCATGGACGGTAATGAAGCAGCCGCATACGTGTCTTACGCGTTTACGGAAGTTGCTACCATTTACCCCATCACTCCTTCCAGCCCCATGGCTGACCATGTGGACGAGTGGGCGGCAAACGGCAAGAAAAACCTGTTTGGCCAGCCGGTCAAACTGATGGAAATGCAGGCAGAATCCGGCGCTTGCGGCGCTATGCACGGCGCTCTGGAAACCGGCTCTCTGGCTACTACTTATACGGCATCTCAGGGCTTGATGCTGATGATTCCCCCGATGTACCGCATCGCTGGTTCTCAGCTGCCCGGCGTGATGCACGTGTCTGCCCGTACTGTGGGCACCCACGCTGTTTCTATTTTCGGCGACCACTCCGACGCAATGGCTTGCCGCCAGACCGGTTTTGCACAGCTGTGCTCCGCAAGCGTGCAGGAATGCATGGACCTGGCTGCTGTGGCACATCTGTCCGCAATCAAGGGCAGCGTTCCTTTCATGCACTTCTTCGACGGTTTCCGTACTTCTCACGAAATCCAGAAGATTGAAGTTCTGGAGTACGAGGATCTGGGCAAGCTGGTGGATTGGGACGCAGTGCAGCGTTTCAAAAATCACGCTCTGAACCCCGAGCACCCCACCGCACGTTCCACCGTCGCCAACCCCGACACCTTCTTCCAGTCTCGCGAAGCTTGCAACAGCACCTATGACGCACTGCCCGGCATTGTGGAGCAGTACATGGGCGAAATCAACAAGCTGACCGGCCGGAACTACAAGCTGTTCAACTACTACGGCGCTGCTGATGCAACCCGCGTTGTCATCGCAATGGGCTCCGTGTGCGATACTCTGACTGAAGTTGTGGACCACCTGACCGCTCAGGGCGAAAAGGTCGGTTTCATTCAGGTGCATCTGTATCGTCCGTTCTCCGTCAAGCATCTGCTGGCAGAGATTCCCGAAACCGTGGAGACCATCTCCGTTCTGGACCGTACCAAGGAGCCCGGTGCTGTGGGCGAGCCTCTGTTCGAGGACGTCTGCTCCGCTCTGATGGAGTCCAAGTTCGCCGGTAAGGTGAAGGTTCTGGCCGGCCGTTACGGTCTGAGCTCCAAGGACACCACCCCCGCACAGATGAAGGCTGTTTACGACAACATGGTGGGCGAGCAGAAGAACCACTTCACCGTGGGCATCGTGGACGACGTGACCAACACCTCTCTGGCTGTGGGCGAGAACATCGTGACCTCCGGCAAGAGCATTATCTCCTGCAAGTTCTGGGGTCTGGGCTCCGACGGTACCGTTGGCGCCAACAAGAACTCCATTAAAATTATCGGTGATAACACCGACCAGTATGCACAGGCTTACTTTGAGTACGACTCCAAGAAGTCCGGCGGCGTGACCAAGAGCCATCTGCGTTTCGGCCATGAGCCCATTCACAGCGCTTACTACGTCACCATGGCTGACTTCGTGGCTTGCCACAAAGAGTCTTACATCAAGACCTATGACATCGTTTCCGAAATCAAGCCCGGCGGCACGTTCCTGCTGAACACCAGCTGGAAGGGCGCAGAGCTGGAAGAGCACCTGCCCAACAAGGTGAAACGCATCATTGCTGAGCGGGGCATTAAGTTCTACACCATCGACGCAACCGAGATTGCAACCGAGCTGGGTCTGGGCAACCGTACCAACACCGTTCTGCAGTCCGCATTCTTCAAGCTCTCCGGCGTTCTGCCCATCGAGCAGGCTGTGGGTTACATGAAGGAAGCAATCGTGAAGAGCTACTCCAAGAAGGGCCAGAAGATTGTGGATATGAACTGCGCAGCTGTGGACCGCGGCGTGGACGCTGTTGTGGAAGTTGCTGTTCCCGAGTCTTGGAAGACTCTGAAGGACGAAGTGGTAACTCCGGACGAGTCCCTGCCCGATTACGTGCGCAACATTCTGGTGCCCGTGAACAACCAGGCCGGCGATACCCTGCCCGTGTCCGTGTTCCTGCCTTACGCAGACGGCGTTGTGCCTGTTGAAACCACCAAGTACGAGAAACGCGGCATTGCTATCGACGTTCCCAAGTGGATTCCCGAAAACTGCATCGGCTGTAACCAGTGCGCTCTGGTCTGCCCCCATGCAGCAATCCGTCCCTTCCTGTTCACCGAGGAAGAGGCAAAGGCAGCTCCCGCAGGCTGCGAGACCAAGAAGGCAATCGGTAAGGGCTTTGAGAACTACACCTACCGTCTGCAGGTCGATCCTCTGGACTGCCAGGGCTGCGGCTCCTGCGCAAACGTCTGCCCGGCAAAGAACAAGGCTCTGG
>CAJMMY010000005.1 GCA_905214605.1 uncultured bacterium
TTGGGATCGGAAACCCGTTTCTTTTGTCCGCACAAAAGAAATGGGTTTGCATGAGCTTGCACCTAAATATACCGTACATCAAAAAAACACCTCCCGGTGTCGGGAGGTGTTGCGTTTTATTCGTCTGCCAGACGGAGCAGATACCGTCCGTATTCGGTCATTTTCAGACCCTCGGCGGTTTCCAACAGCTGATTCCGGTTGATAAAGCCTTTTTTGTAGGCCAGCTCTTCCAAACAGCCCACCATGCGTTTCTGCTTGTGCTGAATATCCCGCACTGCCTCGCTGGCTTGGAACATGCTTTCCGCCGTGCCGGTGTCATACCAGCAGAACCGGGGACCCAGTTTAATCACGGACAGCTTGCCCTCTTCCAGATAGACGTTGTTCACCGCGGTGATTTCCAGCTCGCCCCGGGCGGAGGGCTGCACGGTTTTGGCAATGTCCACCACGTGGTTGTCGTAGAAATACAGACCGGGAATGATATAGTGGCTCTTCGGATTGGCCGGCTTTTCCTCGATGGAAAGCGCCTTGCCGGTTTTGTCGATTTCCACCACGCCGAAGGGACGGGGGTCCTCCACGTAATATCCGAATACGGTGGCGCCGTCGGTGTTTTCCACGGCTTTGCTCAAATCAATGGCGAAACCGGGGCCGTCAAAAATATTGTCGCCCAACACCAGACACACGCTGTCATCTCCGATGAACTCCTCGCCCACCAGAAATGCGTCGGCAATGCCCCGCTGCACCTTCTGCTCTTTGTAGGTGAATCGAACGCCCAGCTGACTGCCGTCTCCCAGCAGCTGCCGGAAAGGTGCGTCTCCGTCCGGGGGCGTGATGATGAGAATGTCCCGAATGCCCGCGGTCATGAGAGTGGCAATGGGGTAGTAAATCATGGGTTTGTCGTAAACCGGCAAAAGGGGCTTGTAGCAGGGTTTCGTGATGGGATAGAGCCGGGTGCCCTTGCCGCCGGCCAAAACGATTCCTTTCATAGGTACCTCCAAACAATCATAAAATTCAGGTTACGATCCGGTCAAACAGCTTGTCCAGATCCGTTTTGGAATAAGTAATGGAGATGGGCCGTCCGTGGGGACAATACTGAATTTCGCCGTTCAGCACCGCCCGCGCCAGAGTTTCCAGCTCTTCCGGCTGAGAGCGGCGGCCCGCCTTGATGGCAGCCTTGCAGGCCACGGTTTTCAGAATTTCCTGCCGCACCTGCTGAAAGCTGACATTCTTTCCGGTGCGCAGGGTGCCGCAGACCTCTTCCATGCAGGTCCGGGCGTCTCCCGGGTCCATACCGGCAGGCACACCCCGGAGGAGCAGCACGTTGTCTCCGTAAACCTCCAGTTCATAGCCCAGATCGGTGAAATCGGCCATGTGCTCGCTGACCAAGTCAAAATCCTCCCGGTTCAGCCGCAGCTGCTCCGGCACCAACAGACTTTGGGTTTCTGCCTGAACATCTTGGGCGCTCAAGCGGTCGAAATTGATGCGCTCGTGGGCGGCATGCTTGTCAATCAGGGTCATTTTGTCTCCGTGCTCCACGATGATATAGGTGCTCAGCACCTCGCCCACCACCCGGAAAGGCGGGGGCGATTCCGGCATCAAGGGGAAATCGGACGGTTCCGGCTCCGCCGGGGCGGGGTTCGGCTCTGCCGGGAGAAACTCCGGAGCGGGTTCTGCCGGAACATCGTCTGCCTGCACAATCGGGGCCGGCGCTTCCGGCGCAGCCACCGGAGCGGGGTCATACACCGGGCGGGATTCGGACAGTTCCGGCAGGGGAACCGCCGCCGGGGAAATATATTCCTTCACCTTGATGGGCGCGGGATCTGCCTCGCTGTCCCGGAGAATCATGGGCTCGTGGGGTTTGTAAAGGGGAATCCGATAATCGGAAAGCTCATGACCGTCCGGCGAGGGAATCACCCGGCGGGTCACCGGGTCATACTGAACCCCCTCCAAGGGGTCCTTCCAATCCTCTTTTTTAATGGGGGATTCCGGCACCTTGCCATTGAGAATGGAAGTGTTCCGGGCGATGCGCTCGGCCTCGGTGGCCAGACGGTTTTCCCGCTCAATGGCCTCCAGACAGGTGTAATACACTGCGTCGAACACTTTTTTCTCTTGGGAAAATTTCACTTCCGCTTTCGCGGGATGCACGTTTACGTCCACGGCGCCGTAGGAAATATCCACATACAACACGCAGGCGGGATACCGTCCGGTGAGCAGACGGTTCCGATAAGCCATTTCCAGACCGGACTGCATCACCTGAGAGCGAATGGACCGGCCGTTGACAAAGAAAAACTGGTTGGAGCGGTTGCCCCGTCCGGCCTCCGGAGAGGACACAAAGCCCCGCACCCGAATATCGTCTTCTCCCGGCTTGCAGGGAATCATGGCCTGAAAGGTCTCCCGGCCCAGCAGACGATACACGCAGGAATCCGTTTTCCCGTCTCCCGGGGAGAAAAACTCCTCTTTGCCGTCCTTGATGCACCGCACGGAAATATCCGGCCGGCCCAAGGCGCATTTCAGCGCCGCCTGCACGCAGGCTGTGCCCTCGGCCCGGTCGCTTTTCAGAAATTTCAGCCGGGCGGGAGTGTTGTAAAACAAATCCCGGACAATCATGGTGGTGCCCTCCGGGCAGCCGGTTTCGTACATATCCTGAATTTCTCCGGCAGCCAGTGCCATGTGTACCCCGGAATCCGCGCCCCGCTGCCGGGAAGTCATTTCGATGCGGGAAACGGCGGAAATGGCGGCCAGTGCCTCGCCCCGGAACCCAAAGGTGCCGATGCTTTCCAATCCGCGCTCGTCCTGCAGCTTACTGGTGGCATGGCGGAGAAAGGCGATGCCGGCATCGTCCGGGGTCATGCCCTTTCCGTCGTCGGTAACCCGAATATAGGTGATGCCGCCCCGGCGCAGCTCCACCGTGACGGTTTTTGCGCCGGCATCGAAAGCGTTTTCCAACAGCTCCTTCACCACCGATGCCGGGCGGTCCACCACCTCGCCGGCGGCAATCAGGTCGGCGACATGGGGAGAAAGTATTTGAATTTCGGACATAAATATCCTCCGTTGCAACAAGTTTACGCCCTCCATTATAATGCATTTCTATTGTAAAATCTACACTCATTTGATATAATACCTTGTTAAGTTGCAGGTTACAGCCGTTTCCCGCCGCCTTTTTTCGGGGCGGAATGAACGGGGAGAAACGGAAAAATTTTGAAATACTACATTAGGAGTACTTATGGCATACAAACGTGAAGAATTGGCCCCGGAGAAAATCGAGGCGCAGATGGAGCTGTGCGCTCGCATCGAGGCAATGAACAAAGCCGGCGGCAAGCAGCTGCTGGCCATGGTGGATACCTACGGCTGCCAGCAGAATGAGGCGGACAGCGAGCGTCTGCGGGGATATCTGCAGAAAATGGGCTACGGCTTTACTCAGGACGAAACTCAGGCGGATTTGGTGGTCATCAACACCTGCGCCATTCGGGAGCATGCGGAAATGCGCGTGCTGGGCAATGTGGGCAATCTGACCCATACCAAAGCCAAAAACCCGGACCAGATTATCGCGGTGTGCGGCTGCATGGTGCAGCAGGAGCACATGGCGGAAAAGCTGAAAAAGTCCTATCCCATTGTGGATTTGGTGTTCGGACCCCATGAGCTGTGGCGCTTCCCGGAGCTGCTGCTGGAGCAGATGACCCGGAAAAAGCGGGTGTTTGCCGTGGAGCCTGCCCAGGGCACTGTGTATGAGGGCATTCCCCATGCCCGGGACAGCAAGGTGAAGGCATGGCTGTCCATTATGTACGGCTGCAACAACTTCTGCACCTACTGCGTGGTGCCTTATGTCCGCGGTCGGGAGCGCTCCCGCCGTCCGGAGGAAATTCTGGAGGAGGCACGGCAGCTGGTGGCGGAAGGCTATAAGGAAATCACCCTGTTGGGTCAGAACGTGAACTCCTACGGCAAGGATTTGGACGAGCCTATGGATTTTGCGGACCTGCTCCGGGCCATCAATGACATTCCCGGAGACTTCATCATTCGCTTTATGACTTCTCACCCCAAAGACGCCACGGAAAAGCTGTTCAAAACCATGGCGGAGTGCGAGAAGTGCGCCCATCAGCTGCATCTGCCGGTGCAGGCGGGCAATGACCGGGTGATCAAGGCAATGAACCGCCACTATGACCGGGCAACCTATCTGGAAGAGGTGCGCCTTGCCCGGCAGTATATGCCCGATTTGGTGCTGACCACGGATATTATCGTGGGATTCCCGGGAGAAACGGACGAGGAGTTCGAGGATACCCTCACCTTGGTGGAGCAGGTGCGTTACGATTCCATGTTCACCTTCATTTTCTCCCCCCGGAAAGGCACGCCCGCGGCAGAAATGCCGGATCCCTTTACCCGGCAGGAAAAGCAGGTGCGGTTTGACAAGCTGCTGGAGGCAGCCAACCGCATTTCCGCGGAAAAGCATAAAGAGTACGAGGGCAAAACCGTCCGGGTGCTCATTGACGGGCCCAGCGACAGTCAGGGATATAACCTCACCTCCCGCACCAACGGCGGCCGTCTGGTGCATCTGAACGGAGACGAAAGCCGCATCGGCACCTTTGCCGACGTGAAAATTACCGGCAGCAATACCTGGGCGCTGTACGGAGAGCTGATTTAAGCCCGGGCAAACACCGAAAATACAGAGAAATGGACGGTAGAACATGGCTGAACTGACGCCGATGAAAAAGCAATATCAGGAAATCAAAGCGCAATACCCGGATTGTATGCTGTTTTTCCGGCTGGGCGACTTCTATGAGATGTTCAACGAGGACGCGAAAACCGCCTCCCGGGAGCTGGATTTGGCTTTGACCACCCGGGACCGGTCTGTGGAAAATCCGGAAGAACGGACCCCCATGTGCGGCGTGCCTTATCATGCGGCGGAGGTTTACATTGCAAAGCTGATTGCCAAGGGCTATAAAGTGGCCATCTGCGAGCAGATGGAGGACCCGGCGCTGGCAAAGGGGCTGGTCAAGCGGGACGTGATCCGCATCATCACCCCCGGCACGGTGACGGCAAGCTCCATGTTGGACGAAAACCGCTCCAACTATCTGTGCGCCGTGTGCTGGAACGGCAAGCAGGACCGGGGCGGCATTGCATTCTGCGATGCGTCTACCGGTGAGTTCTGCACGGCGGCCTTCCAGAAGAACGCGGCGGAGCATATTCTGAACGAATTGGGCCGGTTCTCCCCCCGGGAGGCTGTTTTGAATCAAGGCGCCGGGGAAAATGGGGAAATCCGGAATTTCCTCACCGGCAAGCTGGGCAGCGTGGTGCAGGTGTTGGACGATACCTTTGCCCCCGGCAAATGCGAGCAGCTGCTGTGCAGCCAGTTCCATGTGGATTCCACGGAGGAATTGGGCTTGCAGGGCATGCCCCATGCCGTGGAGGCGTCCGGCGCGCTGCTGGATTATCTGATTTCCACCCAAAAGGCGGATTTGAGCTATCTGAAAGCGCCGGAACTGTTTCTGGCGGGGCGGTATATGGAGTTGGATTACGCCACCCGGCGGAATCTGGAACTGACGGAATCCCTGCGCACCGGGGAAAAACGGGGCAGCCTGCTGTGGGTACTGGATAAAACCCGGACCCCCATGGGCAGCCGCACTTTGCGGGCATGGTTGGAGCGGCCCTTGCTCCACCCGGAACCCATCCGCTATCGGAATCAGGCCGTGGGCGAGCTGTGCGAGGACAGTATGCTCCGGGACGAGCTGATGCACGAACTGCGGAACGTGGGCGATTTTCAGCGCATCATCGGCCGCATTGTGTTCGGAACGGCCAATGCCCGGGATTTGGCGGCATTGGGCAATTACTGCGAGGTTTTGCCGAAATTGACGGCTCTGGTGCAGAACTGCACCGCTCCGGCATTGCAGAAAATCGCAAAGCTGGACGTTCTGGAAGATGTGGCCCGGGTGATTCGGGAAACCATCTGCGAGGAGCCGCCTTTGAGCGTACGGGAGGGCGGTATGATTCGCGCCGGATTCAGCGAGGAACTGGACCGTCTCCGGGACATTCGGGACCACGGCACAGACAACATTCTGGCCATGGAGCAGCGGGAGCGGGAACGCACCGGCATCAAAAAACTGAAAATCGGCTATAACAAGGTGTTCGGCTATTACATCGACGTGCCAAAATCTGCCGGAGAGGCCAATATCCCGGCGGATTATATCCGGAAACAGACTTTGGTGAACAATGAACGGTATTTCACCCAGGAACTGAAAGAACTGGAAAACAATCTGCTCACCGCCCGGGACCGGATTCAGGATATGGAATATCGGTTCTTCACCCAAGTGCGGGAGCAGGTGGCCGGACAGGTGGACCGGGTGCAGCAAACCGGCGAGGACATCGGCATGCTGGACGTGCTGTGCGCATTGGCGGACGTGGCTGCCCGAAACGGATATGTCTGCCCGGAAGTGAACAACGAACACACGATTTATATTGAAGAGGGCCGCCACCCGGTGGTGGAGGCTGCCCAAAAGGACAGCTTATTTGTGCCAAACTCCCTGTTTTTGAACGATTCTACGGATTTGGCCATGATTATCACCGGCCCCAATATGGCCGGTAAAAGCACGTATATGCGCCAAACGGCGCTGATTGTGCTCATGGCGCAAATCGGTTCCTTTGTTCCGGCGAAAAAAGCGGTCATCGGCGTGGTGGACCGGGTGTTTACCCGCATCGGCGCCTCCGATGACCTGGCCAGCGGTCAATCGACCTTTATGGTGGAAATGAACGAGGTGGCGGGCATTTTGAAAAATGCCACCAAGCACAGCTTGATTCTGCTGGACGAAATCGGTCGAGGCACCAGTACCTTTGACGGTATGGCCATTGCCCGGGCGGTGTTGGAATACTGCGTGGACCGGAAAAAACTGGGGGCAAAAACCCTGTTTGCCACCCATTACCATGAATTGACGGCCATGGCGGAGGAGCTGCCGGGGCTGAAGAATTATCACGTGACCGCCAAAAGCGAGGACGGCAATCTGATTTTCCAACGGACGGTGAAGCCCGGCTCCGCCGACCGCAGCTACGGTGTGGAAGTGGCAAAGCTAGCGGGGGTGCCGGAGAGCGTCATTCGCCGGGCGAATGTGTGCCTGCGGGAATTGGAAAGCCAGAAGGACGTCATGTTCGACACGCCGGCGCTGTTCCGGCAGCAGGACGCTATGGAGCTTTCTCCGGCGGAATCGGTGCCGGACGAGCTGCTGGAAGAGTTGCAGGCGCTGAATCCCGATAACTTTACGCCCCTTGCGGCTTTGAATTATCTCTATGAACTGAAAAAGAAGGTGGAATCCCATGCCTGAATCTCCCTTTCCCCCGGCACGGAGCTTTGTGCCCCGACTGACCCGGAAAGAGACGGTCATCGGCTGGATTTATCTCCCGATTCACGTGTTTTTGCTGCCCATTCTGCTGAATGTGCTGCAGGTGGTGTATCCGGGAGACGCAATTTCGGATATTACGCTGGACCTTGCGTATTATGCCGTCGGTCTGGCGGCGGTGGGAGTCTGTTTTCTCCGGCTGCTGCGCCGGGAATTCGACCGGCTGTGCGACCGATTGATTTTATGCGTCTACACCTATGCCACGGGGTGGATTCTGTGCTGGACGCTGACCTATCTCATGGGGCTGATTCTGATGATTCTGGGAACGGAACTGGAAAACCCCAATAATGCGGCCATCGGCGAATTGATGGTGAACAATTACGGCAGAATGTTGGCGGTGTCCGTAGTGGGCGCCCCCATTGTGGAAGAAGTGCTTTTCCGGGGCGTGGTGTTTCAGTCTCTGCGGAAACGGAACCGGGTGCTGGCATACGTAGTCAGCGTGGCGCTGTTTTCTCTGTATCACGTCTGGAGCTATGCCATTGCCGCCGGAGACCCGAAGGTGCTGCTGTATGCACTGCAGTATGTGCCCTTGACCTTGATTTTAACCTGGACCTATGAGCGGTCCGGCAGTCTGTGGACCGCCATTGCCTTCCACAGTAGCTATAATTTCCTTGCGATGTATCTGACGCAGCAATTACAGATGATTTCCTGATGAAATGATGAAATGAGGACGAACACTTCATGTCTGAAAAACCGAATTTGATTGTGATTACCGGCCCCACGGCAACGGGAAAAACCGCCTTGGGCGTGGCCGTTGCAAAAGCCCTGAACGGGGAAGTGGTGGGCGCCGATTCTATGCAAATCTACCGGCACATGGACATCGGCACGGCCAAACCCATGCCGGAGGAAATGGAAAATATCCCCCATCACATGGTGGATATGGTCAGCCCCTTGGAGTCCTTTTCCGTCTCCCGCTATGTGGAGCAGGCGACCCGGGTGGTGGACGATATTCTCGCCCGGGGCAAGGTGCCCATTGTGGTGGGCGGAACGGGCTTGTATATCGACTCCCTGCTGTCCGGACGGGAGTTTGCGGAAACCGAGTCCGACGCAAAAATCCGCTCCATGCTGGAGCAGCAGTATGATGCCCACGGGGGCGAGGTGCTGCTGCAAATGCTCCGGAGCATCGACCCGGAGCGGGCGGAAAAGCTCCACCCGGCGGATAAGCGCCGGATTGTCCGGGCCATTGAGATTTTCCTTTTGACCGGGGAAACCATGACCGCCCACGATGAAAAGACCCGGCAGCAGCCGAAACGGTACAATGCTCTGGAATATGCACTGGAGTTTGCGGACCGGGCGGACTTGTATCAGCGCATTGACCTGCGGGTGGACCGCATGGCATTGCTGGGACTGTTTGACGAGGTGGAGGCCTTGCTGGATGCGGGTGTGCCGAAGGATTGCACTGCTATGCAGGCCATCGGCTACAAGGAAATTGTGCAGGCCTTTGACGGCGAAATGACCCGGCAGGAGGCATTGACCCGGATTAAGCAAAGCTCCCGGCAGTATGCCAAGCGGCAGCTGACCTGGCTGCGGCGCAACCCGGATTTGACCTGGATTCGCTGGGACAAAACCCCGGACATTCCCAAGGCTGTCCACCAAATCGTAACGGATTGGCAGACCGGCCGGTAAAATTTCCGGCCTCGACCGTCTGCGACAAAAATCGACCGCCTTTCTGCGCTAAGATGAGGGCAGCACAAAACCTGTCGGTTTTGTGAAATTCATTTTGGCGGAGCGGCGGGGAGAACCGTCGGCTGCTCCGGAAGGAGACAACGATGCAGAATTTACAGGATACGTTTTTGAACAAGGCTCGGCAGGAACGGGTACCGGTGACGGTATTCCTGACCAACGGATTCCAGATGCGGGGAGAAATCCGCGGATTTGACAACTTTGTGGTGATGGTGGAATCCGACGGCCGGCAGCAAATGATTTACAAGCATGCCATTTCCACACTGGCACCGGCGCGGACCATTGATTGCCGCCCGGAGCCCGGCGGGGAATGACCCGGCGAAAGGACTTGCCTTTCCCGGAGGAAGGACCGGTGGAATTTTGAGAAAGACCAATGCAGTCTGGAACGCAGCCATTGCGCTGCTGTTCATTCTGGTGCTGCTCTATCTGGGAATGTACGCCTATAAAAGCTTTCACAGCGGCTATGTGACGGCGGAGGCGGTGCCCATTGATTTGAATATCACGGCGCAAGCCAGCGGTCTGATTGTCCGGGAGGAAACGGTTCTGAACAACGACCGGAGTTATGTGGACGTGGTGGCCTCCGACGGTACGGCGGTGGCTGTGGGAGAAACGGTGGCCAATGCCATGAGCTCCCAAAGCTCCATGGAGTCCACCGCCCGGATGCATGAGCTGGAGCTGCAGATTTCCCGGGCGGAGGCTGCGGCGGATACCCGGCTGAATGCGGATACGGATAACAACATCACCACTGCTCTTGTGAATTTGTCCGCGGCGGTGGCCCGGGGCGAAATGACGAAGATTTATGACCCGGAAGTGGTGCTGACCACTCATCTGCTGCAAAGCGCCAATACCGCCGCGGTGAGCGAGGAAGAACTGAGCCAGATGAAGGCGGAGCTGAGCCGTTTGCAGACGGACACAAAGGCCAATGCCACGGCCATTACCAGCCCGGTGGCGGGAATTTTCTCCACGGTGGTGGACGGATACGAATGGCTCGGCCCCTCCGATTTAACGGCTTTGACTCCTGCAAAGCTGAAGACCCTCATCGATCAGCGCAATGCGGTGGGCAGCAATCTGGGCAAGGTAGTCACGGGTACCAAGTGGTACTTTGCGGCGCTGGTGGACAAGAAGGACGCGAAAAATCTGAAAGAGGGCGGCGCCGCCACGTTGGACTTGGGTAAATATGCCAGCGGCAAAGTGACCGCAGTGGTGCAGCAAATCAGTGTTGCGGACAACGGGCAGTGCGCCGTGGTGTTCAAATGCCGCACGGCAATGAACGAAACCTTGGCCCTCCGTCAGCTGACCGCAGAGATTGTGTATGACGAAATTTCCGGTCTGCGGGTGCCGGTCAAGGCTGTGCATCTGAGCGAGGACGGAACCCCCTTCGTCTACGTGATTTCCGCCATGAAGGTGGAAGAGAAACCCATTGAGATTCTTTATACAGCAGACGACTATTACATCGCCGCCATTGGCACTGCCGCCAATGCTCTGCGCGCCGGGAATGAAATCATTGTCAGCGGCCGGGGCTTGATGGACGGCGCCTTGATTGGATAAACGCAAAGGAACGAAACCATAGGATTGCGAGGCAAAGACAATGAGTACCGTGAAGATTGAAGAGAATGTGGCGTCGGTGAAAGCGAGAATCGCAGCCGCTGCCGGGGGCCGGCATGTGACTTTGGTGGCTGCCACGAAAATGAATGACGCCGAGGCCGTGCGCCGCGCCATTGCCGCCGGGGTTGATGCCTGCGGAGAAAACCGTGTGCAGGAAATGCTGGAAAAACTGGAGGAAGACGCCTATCGGGGCGTACCCCTGCATTTCATCGGGACCCTGCAAAAAAACAAGGTGAAATTCGTGGTGGGCAAGTGCGATTTGATTCACTCGGTGAATAGTCCGGAATTGCTGTCGGCCATTGCAAAAAAAGCGGAAAGTCTGGGCATTTGCCAGGATGTTCTGTTGGAAATCAACATCGGCCGGGAGGAATCCAAAACCGGATTTTTGCCGGAGCAGCTGCCCCAACTTTTGGAAACTGCGGAAAATTTCCCCAGCGTTCATGTGCGGGGATTGATGGCGATTCCCCCAAAATCTCTGGAAATCGGCGGAAATCGACGGTATTTTGAGCAAATGCATGAGCTTTTTATTGACATTGGCGGAAAAAAATACGATAATGTCTCTATGGATTTTCTGTCTATGGGTATGAGCGAGGATTTCGAGGACGCCATCGCCTGCGGTGCCAACATGGTTCGCGTGGGCAGTGGGATTTTCGGACCCCGGAATTACGGCGCTGCAGCCCGACCGGAATGACGAGAGTATATGACTGACGGAGGTATCTGAATGGGTATTTTAGATACTCTTAAAAATTTGACCCGTCCTTATGACGATGAGGACGATTACTACGATGACGACACCGAGCTGGAAACGGAAATTCGCCCCATGGGGCAGTCTTCCGCATCTACCGGTGAGAAAAAAAGCTCCTTCTTCACCAGCGGCACCCCGGAGTATGACGCCCCGGCACCCCGCCCGGTGTTCTCCCGGAAAGACCGGAGCGACAGCGGCAAGGTGATGAATCTGAACGGCAACGGCGGAAACAAGGTTGTGTTCATGAAACCGGAGCGGTATGAAACCAGCAAAGAAATTTGCGACCATCTCCAGTCCAAGCGCATCGTCCTGCTGAATCTGGACGATACCAGCAAGGAAATTGCCCGCCGGATTTTGGACTTCATGGCAGGCGCCACCTATGCACTGGGCGGCAAGATTACCAGAATTTCCAGCAGTACATACATCATCACCCCCTACAGCGTGGATCTGGTGGGCGGAGATTTGATGGACGAGCTGGAAAACAGCGGATTTTTCTTCTAATCCGTTTCCCAACGGGGGAAAACGAAAGGCTGCGTTCCATGGCAGCCCCACGGCGCATGTCACAGCGCCGATGAGAGAGAAAGGTGGAAAAAGATATGATTACGTCCCAGGATATCAGAGCCAAAGCCTTTGAAAAGGCTGTGTTCGGCGGATATGAAATGGGCAGCGTGGACGAATATCTGGAGCAGGTTGCCCAGGAACTGGACGCTCAGGGTAAAGAAATTGCTGTTCTGAAAGGGAAAATGAAAATCCTTGCCGATAAGGTTGAGGAATATCGCGGTACGGAGTCGGCTATGCGGCAGGCTCTTGTTTCCGCGCAGCAGCTGGCAACGCAGATTGAAACCGATGCCAGAGCCAAAGCAGATGCAATCGTAACCGATGCCACGGCACAGTCCGTGGAGGTTTTGTCCGATATTAAAAAGCAGATCGCAGCCGAGGAAACCCGTCTGGCTGCGGTGCGCGCCTCTTACGCAAAATTCCTGTCCGATGCAAAGGGTCTGTGCGAGCGCCAGATCCGTTATCTGGAATCCGTTCCCAAAGCAAAAGACGTTCCGGCGGAGCCCGTTCAGGCTGCTGCGCCGGCGGCGCCTGCTGCCATGGCTGCGGATCAGACCCGAATTACGGAGCCCGCTCAGGGCAACGGCGATTTTGGGTCTACTCAGATGTTCTCTCTGTAAACCGGAAGAGGACGAAACACGCGCAAAATCGTTAAGTTGCGGAGCGGTGAAACTCATCGCTCCGTTTTGTCGTAACATCAATCATTTCACATAGAATAACCAATGGAAAAGTCAGGAGAATGAACATGTCCAAGGATTACAATGCAACAGTCAATCTGCCGAAGACGGACTTCCCCATGCGGGCCTCTCTGCCCAAACGGGAGCCGGATATGCTGAAGGCATGGCAGGAAATGGATCTCTACCACAAAATGGTGGACCGCAACGTGGGAAAACACGATTTTATTCTGCACGACGGCCCTCCGTTCTCCAACGGTATGATTCACATGGGTACTGCCCTGAACAAGTGCATTAAGGACTTTATCGTCCGCTATAAAAACATGACCGGCTGGCATGCACCCTATACCCCCGGCTGGGATAACCACGGTATGCCCATCGAATCTGCTATTATCAAAGAGCAGAAGCTGAACCACAAGGCGATGAGCGTTTCCGAATTCCGGGACGACTGCCATGAGTTTGCACAGCACTATGTTGATGTGCAGCGGGAGCAGTTCAAGCGTCTGGGCTGCCAGGGCGATTGGGACCACCCCTATCTGACCATGAACCCCAAGTTCGAGGCCGAAGAAGTCAAAGTGTTCGGCGAGATGTTCAAAAAGGGTTACATCTACAAGGGCAAAAAGCCCGTTTACTGGTGCGCACATGACGAGACCGCTCTGGCTGAGGCAGAAATCGAGTACGCCGACGATCCCGTTACCACCATTTTCGTGAAATTCCCCGTGATCAACGATCAGGGCAAGCTCGCTCAGTACGGTCCTCTGGAAAACACCTACTTCGTCATCTGGACCACCACCACTTGGACCCTGCCCGGCAACCAGGCAATCTGCCTGAATGCCAATGTGGACTACGCTGTGGCAAAAGCCTCCAACGGCGAAGTGTACATCATGGCAGAAGAGCTGATGGAGTCCGTGCTGGCAAAAGCCGGTCTGACCGTGGCGGAAAAGCTGGCTGTGATGAAGGGCAGCGAGTTTGAGTACATGGTGGCACAGCACCCCCTGATGGACCAGACCTCTCTGGTCATTCTGGGCGACCACGTTACCACCGATGCCGGTACCGGCTGCGTGCATACCGCTCCGGCTTACGGCGCAGATGACTTTATGATCTGCATGAAGTATCCCGAAATCGAAACCGGCGCAAACATGGTTGTCAACGTGGGTGATGACGGCTGCTTTAACGAGGCTGCCGGCAAGTATGCAGGCATTCCCGTGCAGAAGGCACACCCGGTGATTTACCAGGATTTGGTGGACTGCGGCGCGCTGCTGGCCAGCGAGGACATCGTCCACTCCTACCCCCACTGCTGGCGCTGCAAGAGCCCCATCATCTTCCGTGCCACCGACCAGTGGTTCTGCTCCGTGGAGGCATTCAAGGAAGAGGCTGTGAAGGCTTGCGACGATGTGCAGTGGATTCCCGAATGGGGTCATGACCGCATGGTGGGCATGATTCGCGAGCGCGCCGACTGGTGCATTTCCCGTCAGCGCCGTTGGGGTCTGCCCATTCCCGTGTTCTATTGCTCCGATTGCGGCAAGCCCGTGTGCAACGATGAGACCATCGGCAAGATTTCCGAGATTTTCCGTGAGCACGGCTCCAACGCATGGTTTGATTGGGAGGCAGAAAAGCTGCTGCCCGAGGGATTTGTCTGCCCCCACTGCGGCGGCAAGCACTTCACCAAAGAGACCAACACGCTGGACGGCTGGTTTGACTCCGGTTCCACCCATGTGGCCTCTATGGAGCTGGACAGCCCCGGCGTCTGGCCCGCAACCATGTATCTGGAGGGCAACGACCAGTATCGCGGCTGGTTCCAGTCCTCTCTGCTGACTGCTGTGGCAACCCGCGGCAGAGCCCCCTACAACATCGTGCTGACCCATGGCTGGACCGTGGACGGCGAGGGCAAGGCCATGCACAAATCTCTGGGCAACGGCATTTACCCCGATGAAATCGTGCCCAAATACGGCGCTGACCTGGTGCGTCTGTGGGCCGCATCTACGGATTATCACATGGATGTGCGCTGCTCCGATGCAATCTTCAAGCAGCTGTCCGATAAGTACCTGAAGATTCGCAACACCGCCCGGTACATTCTGGGCAACATTGCCGACTTCAATCCCGACACCGACGCAGTGGCTTATGCCGATATGCTGCCTCTGGACCGTTGGGCAATGGTCCGTCTGAATGAGCTGGTGAAGAAGTGCATCGACGCTTACGAGGCTTATGACTTCTACATCGCAACTCAGGCTATCCATAAATTCTGCGTGGTGGATATGTCCAACTTCTATCTGGACATCATCAAGGACCGTCTGTACTGCGACGGCACCACCTCTCTGTCCCGCCGCTCCGCACAGACCGCAATCTTCAAGATTCTGTCTGCCATCACCCGCCTGTTGGCACCGGTGCTGTCCTTCACCACTTACGAAATCTGGGGTGCAATGCCCCACAGCAAGGACGAGAACGCTGAGCACGTCATGCTCAACGATATGCCCGCTTACGACCCCGAGATGCACTTCACCGAGGAAGAGGCTGCATACTGGGAGAAATGCATTGCATTGCGTACCGATGTAAACAAGGCTCTGGAGCTGGCCCGCGCCGAGAAGAAGGTGGGCAAGCCTCTGGACGCAAAGCTGACCCTGTTTGTGTCTGATTCTGCAAAGGAAACCTTTGCTCAGATCAAGGACGTGAACTTCAATCAGCTGTGCATCGTCTCCGAAACCGACGTTGCCGAGGGCGAAGGCGAAGGCTATCAGGGCGAGCAGTTTGCCGGTCTGACCGTGAAGGTTGAGCCCAGCACCGCTCCCAAGTGCCCCCGCTGCTGGATGCACTCCAACACCGTCGGCACCGACGCAGACGAGCCCGAGCTGTGCGCACGCTGCGCAGCAGCCATCAAGGCTTAATCAAACAAAATATTCAGCCGGACGATGCAAACCGTCCGGCTGATTTCAAAAAAGGAGTTTTTTATGCTCTACGCAATTGTTGCGGTGCTGGCCCTGCTGTTGGACCAGGCTGTGAAATATTACGTAACCTTGCAGATTGACCTGAACACCGGCGTGCAGCCGCTGATTCCCAAAGTGGTCAGTCTGATGAACATTCATAACACCGGCGCGGCATTCAGTATGTTTTCCGGCGGCGGCGCCCGTTGGCTGTTTGTGATTCTGGCGGTGGCCATCACCATTGCGGTGGTGTGGGCTTTGGCAAAGCAGAAGGTAAAATCCCCGCTGGCTCGCTGGATGCTGGTTCTGGTAGCCGCCGGCGCACTGGGCAATGCCATTGACCGGGCGCTGTACGGTTATGTGGTGGATATGTTCAAGCTGGAATTCTGGAAGAACTTTGCTGTGTTCAACGTGGCGGATATTTTCATCACCGTGCCCGGTGTAATTTTGTGCATTGCCATCTGCCTGCAGCCGGAAGACGAGGAGAAATCCACGAAATTTGTGCTGTCCTCCCGGAAAAAATCCGTGAAGCCCCTGAAAATGGAGCCGAAAGCGGAGCCGGAAACGGCATACGAGAATCCCTTTGTCCCGGCAGAACCCGCTGGGGCGCCGAAACAGGCGGAAACGCCTGCGGCAGAATCTCAGCCGAAGGAGAAAACGGCGGAAGAACAGTTGGCCGGCTTGACGGTGGACGATATTCTGAAAGAGCTGAAATAATGGAACTGACAATCATTACCGCCGAAGTGTCCGGCCCCCGGGTGGACGCGTGGCTGTCGGAGCAGGTGCCGGGTCTGACCCGGTCTGCGGCGCAGCGGCTGTTGGCGGAGGGACAGGTCACCCGGGACGGGGTGGCTGTGAAGAAAAATGAAAAAATCACCGCGGGCAACGTGTATACCCTGGTGATGAACGAGGCGGTGGACGTGCCGCTGGTGGCCCAGAACATTCCCTTGGACGTGGTGTACGAGGACGAGGACGTCATCGTGGTAAACAAACCCCGGGGCATGGTGGTGCACCCGGCGCCCGGCCACCCCATGGGCACGTTGGTGAACGCGCTGATGTACCATTGCGGGGATTCTCTGTCCGGCGTGGGCGGCGCTAAGCGCCCCGGGATTGTCCACCGCATTGACAAGGACACCTCCGGATTGATTATCGCGGCAAAAAACGATATGGCCCATCTGGCGCTGTCGGCGCAGCTGGCGGACCGGAGTCTGAGCCGGGTGTATGAGGCCGTGGCTGTGGGCAATTTCCGGGAAGACAGCGGCACGGTGGACGCACCCATCGGCCGTCACCCCAACGAGCGGAAGAAAATGGCGGTGATTGCCCAGAATTCCCGCCCGGCGGTGACCCATTGGCAGGTGATTGCCCGGTATCGGGGCTATACCCATATCCGCTGCAAGCTGGAAACCGGCCGAACCCATCAGATTCGGGTCCACATGGCATATCTCGGCCATCCGCTGTTGGGGGACGAGGTATACGGCCATGCCAAGCTGCCGGAAAAGGGTCTGACGGGGCAGTGTCTCCATGCCCGGGAGCTGAAGTTTATCCACCCCCGCACCGGGGAGCAGATTCATCTGGAAACGGAGCTGCCGGACTATTTCCAAGACGTACTGCATCGTCTGGGCAATGAAATTTAAGTAAAAAAATCCAACCTGTGAAAATTCACGGGTTGGATTTTTTATGGTATAATTTGAATACGAAAATTGAGCAACAAATCGGGAATTGGTTAAGTTGGTAGTAATTTTTTGCAATAATGAAGGTAAAGGAGAGAATCCTATGAGTACAAGAAAGACGATAGGAGGGGCTTTGGGAGCCATCATTGTATTGATAGTAGCTCAAATATTAGCTCAGTTAGTGGCAAGTTTGTTTGTTTTGGTTAAAATTCCAGAAGGTATATGCAATATTATAGCAGGAATTATATATGTTGGATTAGCATTTGTTTTAATTGAATTATTTTCAAAAAGACTACTTAAAATAAAAATAGAAAATTTGGGAATGCCAAAATTTTCAATTAAAGCTAAATGGATTATTGTAGGTGTATTATTACCTGTGACAGTAATAGCGGTTTATCTTTTTTTCTTTTCTGGAAAGTACGTTTCTTCTGGAATGAATAGTAATCAGATTTTTTCAATACTGAGTGCTGGTATTGCTTTTACAGGCATAGCCGCTGGTTTTGTTGAAGAAATGGTTTTTCGAGGAGTTATTCTAAATCTGTTAAAAGAGAAATGGAATATTAAAGTAGCTGTATTAATTCCATCAGTTTTATTTGGATTCGTACATATTATAGGAATGGATTTTTCCATTGTAAGTAGCCTGTTGGTTCTTATTGCAGGAACAATGGTGGGAATAATGTTCTCAATGGTTGCTATTGAAAGTGGTTCTGTTTGGAACAGCGGAATTGTCCATTCACTTTGGAATATTTTAATTATTGGCGGCGGTTTATCAATAAGTGAAAAGGCAGATGAATATTCGGTTATGACATATGTACTTGATTCAAAAGACTTTGTTTTCACTGGTGGAGAATTTGGAATTGAATCATCAATTATTGCACTATTAAGTTATGTTATAGTTACTTTAGCAGCAATCTGTATGATTAAGAAAAAAGCAAAAGTGTAATAAGTATCAAAAAACAAACTCAAGATTGTCGAACGGATAAAACCCTTTTTGAAATTGGACATAAACAAATCCTCCGTATGATCTGAACCATACGGAGGATTTGCTGTTTTACGCACACTTGTCTATTCGCAGGAGGGGTTTTTCGATTCCATTACACACCGTACTGCTGTTCCAGTTCCGTTACTTCCATCAGCCAAAGGTTGGAAGAGGCGTCGCTGGGCATTCTCCAATCTCCCCGAGGAGAGAGAGTCACGGTGCCCACCTTGGGGCCGTCCGGCAGGCAGGAGCGCTTAAACTGCTGTGCAAAGAACCGGCGGTAGAAGGTATTTATCCACTTGTAGATCACCTTGTCCTCGTAAACTCCCGCGAAAGCGATCTTCGCCAGGCGGTAGATCTTCGCCGGATGATAACCGTAACGGAGAATATAATAGAGGAAGAAATCGTGAAGCTCGTAAGGTCCGACCAGGTCCTCCGTCTTCTGGGAGATCTTTCCGTCCTCCGGCGGCAGAAGCTCCGGGCTCACCGGGGTATCGAGAACATCGTTGAGTACATCTGCCAGGGCCTTGTCGCCGCAGGTATCCGCGTAGTAGCGGACAAGATGACGAACAAGCGTCTTCGGAACAGACGCGTTCACGCCGTACATGGACATGTGGTCTCCGTTGTAGGTCGCCCAGCCAAGAGCCAGCTCAGACATATCTCCTGTTCCGATGACCATGCCGTTCGTCTTGTTCGCAAGGTCCATGAGGATCAGGGTGCGGTATCTTGCCTGGGAGTTCTCGTAAGTCACATCATGGATCGCCGGATCATGTCCGATATCCTCGAAGTGGGTGGAAACTGCTTTTCTGATATTTACTTCTTTTAACGTCGCGCCCAGCTTCTTTGTGAGTGTGACTGCGTTGTTGTAGGT
>CAJMMY010000006.1 GCA_905214605.1 uncultured bacterium
GCTGACGATGAGCACCAGCTCTTTTTCGTTCACCAGACAGTCCGCCAATTTCTGACGAGCGCTGCTGTAAATGGCCTGCACGGTCGTCCGGGCCACATTCATTTGACTGGCACATTGCTCTTGGGTAAAGCCTTCCAAATCAATCAGGCGAATGGTTTCAAATTCATCCACCGCCATAATGACTGTCTGACCGTTTCCGCCGTGGCTGGGACCGAATTGTCCGCAGGCCGGCTCCGCACAAATGCGCCGCTGTTTGCAGGGACGAGGCATCTGCAATTCCTCCGTTTCGTTTTCTGTGACCAGTATAGCACGATAACTGACATATGTCAAATAACTCCATAACTTTTCTTTTTCTCCGCGCCGGAACAGAACAACACCCCCGGGTTGAAAGGTTCCCGGGGGCATCGTTCTTGGAGTTTTTTCTATGGAGTATTGATGATTGGAGAGGGGTTGATATAGGAAGTTATAGGATTCGTACAAACGATAGATGAGAGGTTACAATCAGATGAATCCTTTTTCTTTCAGCACGGCAATTTTCCCATCGTCGTAGCCCAGAATGGTCTTCAGAATGGTCTCGGTATCCTGACCCAGCGTGGGAGCGCCGCGCCAGACAGCACCCGGCGTCTCGGACATCTTAGGCACCACGCCGAAAGCTGTGACTTCGGAATCGGTGGTCTGGTCATGATAGGTGACCCAGTCGCCGCGGCTCTTGAAGTGCTCGTGCTCCACGCATTCCTTGGCGGTATTGACCCGGCTGCAGGGAACCTTTTTGGAGGCCATTGCGTCCTCGATTTCCTGAGCGGTGTGATTTGCGCACCACTCGATGACCTTTGCGTCCAGTTCTTTGCCCTTAGGAGAGGCAACTGCCTCGATGCCGGAGGAGCAATCCTTGTAATTGAAGTACTCCAAATCAAAGCCCAAAGCCTGAATGGCCCGTTTGTACACGCCGGGACCGAATGCGCCCACAGCCACATCGTAGCCATCCTTAGATTTGAACAAGCCGTAAGGCTGGAAAGCTGCGGACTTGTTGCCGGAGCGTCCGCGAACACCCTGGGTCATGGTGTAGGTTGCGTAGGTGTCGCACATATACATTGCCTGCGCCTCAAACTGCGCCACATCGACTACCTGACCCTTGCCGGTTTTCAGCACGTTGATGTAAGCGGCCAGAATGCCGAACACAGCAGCCATAGCGGAAACGAAGTCGTTCATCCACGGCTTTGCCACAACAGGTGCGCCGTCTGCCTCACCGTTGAGGTACATCCAGCCGGAGAATGCCTGACCAATCATATCGTAGGAGGCCCGGTCGCAGTACTCGGGCAAACCGCCGAAAGCAGGTGTGCCGTAGCCGGAGATATGCGCAATAATCAGTCTGGGGTTGGCAGCCAGCAGGTCTTCATCGCGAATGCCCAGCTTTTCCAGCCAGACCATGTTTTCCATGAACACATCGGCCTCTTTAATCAGACCCATGAACACTTCTTTCACTTCCGGGTGATTCAGATTCAGCTCCAGAGACATGGACAGCTTGTTGCGTCCATCCTGCACCCAAGAGGTGGAAACTGTTTTGCCGTTCACGGTTGCAAAGGGTGCCAGCCCACGGAGGGTATCGCCCACGCCGGGTCGCTCGATATGAATCACTTCTGCGCCGAAATCAGCCAGCAGGGTGCCGCAATAGGGCATTGCAATCAGAGAGCCGGAATCCACCACGCGCATACCTGCAAAAGGACCATACTTCGGAATAATAAAGTTACGTTCGCTCATGATTTGAACTCCTTTCAAGCACTTTTTATCATGTTTTTTACATTTTGGGGGCGTTTCACAGGAATGGCAATGTGGGAGAGAATGTTGCCGCCAAAGTTGGGTGTTGTCTGCACAAAGGCGCCGTCTTCGTCCGCGTCCAAATCAATGGCGTCTGCCGTCAGATGAGTGTTATCAACGCCCAACTCGCAGGTTGCAAAAACTCGCATGCCCATCTTATCCTCAAACTTACCAATGGTCAACCACTCTGCGTCTTTGGGCAGAATGAAAGCGGAAATCGGTCAGTTGGTGGGCATTCCCAATCCAAACCATTTTCTGTACTTATTCAAAAAACCGAGAGGGGCTGACTCCGTCGGCATTTCGGAAACGGCGCATCTGAATGTTACGGCGCATCTGCTGAAAAACAGCCGATGCGCCGTTTTTCCTTTGCTTTTCCCGGGCAAATGTGCTACACTGCCCGCAGGAAAGAAGGTGCCGGTTCATGCATGACGAACTGACGAAAGTTGACATTGAAAAAATGAAGGCCGAGGTGGAATACCGCCGGAACGAGCTGCGCCCGCAGCTGATTGAAGAGGTAAAAGTGGCCCGGGGATTCGGCGACCTCTCGGAAAATTTTGAATACAAAGCCGCCAAACGGGAGAAGAACCGGAACGACAGCCGCATCCGCTATCTGGAAAACATGATTAAAACCGCCGTGGTGATTGAGGACAATTCCCAGTCGGACGAGGTGGGTCTGTTCGATACAGTCACCGTATTTATGGAAGACGAGCAGGAAGAAACCGTGTTCCGCATTGTCACCACCCTGCGCCAGAATCCCCTCAAAGGTCTGATCAGTAAGGAATCTCCCGTAGGCAGCGTGCTGATGGGTCGGAAAGTAGGCGATGTGGTCCACGTGCAGGTGAATGACCGGTTCGGCTATGACGCAAAAATCATTAAAATCGAAAAAGGCGAAGATGACGAAGACTTGCCCATCAGCGAATACTAATGCCTCCGTCTGTTCCGGGAGCGCCCTTGCCGAAAGGCGCCCCGGACCCGCACTCGCCCAAAAAGCTTTGAAAAAATCCGCCGTTTCCCCAAGGGCGGATTTTGTTTTCGGTTTTTTCACATTTGAACCGCCGGTGTGAATTTACAAATCGATGGTTTTCTGGTAGAATATAGGGAACTGCGGCCTTTTGGCAGCAGTTTCCCTGAGAGATTACACTCTGATTCAATAAAGGAGGGTTCCGATGAATTACGGTATCATCTTGGGCAGTGTCCGAAACAGTATGATTTATCATATTGTTGCGGTCATCGCCGGATGGTTTTCCAAACAATGGAAACAAAGTCCCATTTTACAATGGTTTCTCCATCAGCGTTCCGGAGAAGACCATTCCCGGCAGAGCCTGCTGTTCCGATTGGCGTGCTTGCTCCATCGGTTTTTGCTTTGGCTGTGCAGGGCGCTGCACTTGGATAAAATCACAGAAAACAGCATGTTCCGAAAGCCGGTGCTTTGGACCGGTCTGACCTTGGTGTGTGCGCCGGTTCTGCCCACAATGGCCATTCTGGCGCTGACCATGGTGTCTCTGTGCTCCCTGCTGCTGACCTTCGGTTGCGAGGAAAACCGCACTCTGGTTTACTTCCCGGTGAACAAATTCGTGTACGCCTTTGCGTTTGTCTACGTATTCTGCGCGTTCACTTCCGTCACCCCGGGCAGCAGTTTGAAAATCAGCGCCATGTTCTGTATGTTCGCGCTGTTCTTCATTCTCCTGACCAACAGCATCACCACGTACCGTCAGCTGAAAACCGTTTCCGCCCTGCTGGTGTTTATGGGCGTTCTGGTGTCCTTTTACGGATTCTATCAGTACCTCACCGGCGGTCAGCGCATCGGCGCGTGGGTGGACAAGGATATGTTCAACATCAGTTTCCGGGTGTACTCCACGTTGGCAAACCCCAACGTGTTGGGCGAATACCTGCTGCTGGTCATTCCCCTGTGCGTGGGATTTCTGTTCTCCGCAAAAACCTGGTTCAAGCGCATTGTCTGGGCCGGCTGTTTCTGCGTCATGATGCTGTGCATGGTGCTGACCTATTCCCGTGGCTGCTGGTTGGGCATCTGTCTGGCTGCTGCCATTTTCATGGTCATGTATGACCGGCGGTTCCTGCTGGTGGGCTTTGCTTTGCTGGCGATTGCCCCCTTTGTTCTGCCGGAATCCATTCTTCAGCGCATCACAAGCATCGGCAACATGGGCGATACCTCCACGTCTTACCGGGTGTATATCTGGATGGGCACCATTGCCATGCTGAAGGAATTCTGGTTCTCCGGCGTCGGTCCGGGCAAAGACGCATACAACACAGTCTACCCCGCCTTTTCCTACAGCCACGTTTCCGCTCCCCATGCTCACAATCTGTTTTTACAGACCATGTGCGATACCGGTGTCAGCGGAACGGTGCTGCTGTGTCTGGTGCTGTTTTCCGCCACCCGAACCCTGTGCTCCGCCACCGCCGCCGAGCCGAACAAGGAAAATAAGCTCTTCCAGATGGCCGGCATTGCCGCCATTGCGGGATTTTTGCTGCAAAGCATGTTTGACTATACGTTTTATAACTACCGGGTCATGCTCATGTTCTGGGGATTTTTGGGCATTTACCTGATGTTTACCAAATTGCGGGAGGAAGAAACCGTATGATTAAGGTTCTGAATATCATCAGCGATACCAATATCGGCGGCGCCGGACGGTATCTGCTGAACTTTCTGAAATATTACGACCGGAGCAAGTACGAAATCAAGGTCGTGCTGCCGGAAAACAGTCAGCTGAAACCGGAAGTGGAAAAGCTGAACACCCCGGTGATTGAAGTGCCCGGCATGGGAGATAAGTCCTTTTCCATGGAAGCCGTCAAGGCGCTGAAACGGGTCATTCGGGCCGAGCAGCCCGACATTGTTCACACCCACGGTGCCATGTCCGGCCGCATTGCCGCAAAAGGCACCGGCGCGAAAATCATTTACACCCGGCACTGTGCATTCCCGGTGCCCGACCGCATCAAAAAGAATCCCGGCCGTTGGGTGAACAAAACCATGAACGAGTTTTTCGCCGACCATATCATTGCCGTCAGCCCCGCCGCAGAGGAAAACCTCACCGACGGCGGCATTTCCAAGGATATGATTACCACCATGATGAACGGCGTGACCCCGGTGCCCCGGACCTCTCCGGAGGCGCAGGCCGCCATGCGGGCCCAGTGCGGAGTGCAGGACGGGGAATTCGTTCTGGGCATTCTGGCAAGAATTGAGGAATACAAGGGCCATCTGGACATTCTGGACGCCATGAAGATTCTGAAAGACGAGGGCCGCAGCGTTCGTCTGCTGGTTGCCGGCAGCGGCAGCTTTGAAGAGGAAACCCGGGCCCATTGCCACGAGCTGGGTCTGGACGATTGCGTCAGCTTTTTGGGATTTGTCACCGATGTGGGCGGTCTGCTGTCCATTCTGGACCTGCAGCTGAATGCCTCTTTCGGCACGGAAACTTCCAGCCTGTCCATTCTGGAGGGCATGAGCATGGGACTGCCCGCAGTCATCAGTGATTACGGCGGAAACCCCTGGCTGATTGATGACGGCGAGGACGGCTACCTCTTCCCTACCCGGGATTCCGCCGCCATGGCGCGGTGCATCGGAAAGCTTATGGACGAGCCCGACACGCTGAAAACCATGCAGCGCCGGGCAACGGAGATTTATCATCAGCGCTTCACCGGCGAGATTTTCGCCCGGAATATTGAGGCCGTTTACGACAAAGTATTGGAGGATTGACCATGGAACAGTCGGAAAAGAAATCCCTGAAAATCAGCATTTTTGACATTGTCATTGTGGCCCTGTGTCTGGTGGCCGCAGTGGTGGTATTTATGATGCTCAAACCCAAAAACGTTACCGTGGGCACCCCCTCCGGAACCCCCATGCGTTACACCGTGGAGATACAGAAAATGCCCGCCGGCGCCGGTGCATTGGTACAGCCCGGCGACGCCATCAAGGACGGCGCAAAAAACTACGACATCGGCACCGTGGTGTCCTCTACCGTGACCCCCTTCACCTATCAGGTGATGAATGAAGAGAACGGCACGGCGGTTTATGTGCCTTTGGACCGTTACGAGAACATTGAAATCGTCATTGAGGCCAATATGAACACTTCCTCTGCCGCGCTGACCACCGAAAGCGGTTTCACCGTCACCGTAGGCACCCAGGTCAATGTTGCCGGTCCCTGCTATTCCGGCACCGGTTATGTGACTTCCATTGAAAGGGGCGAATAATCATGGAAAAGAAACAGTATCATTTTAATTGGTTCGACGCGTTTGTCTGCCTGCTGTTGGCCGTTTTGGTCGCAGGCGCCTTCTTCAAATTCGCCGTTTCCGACAAAACCGCCTCCGCCGGCGCAGCGGATACCATCACCTACACCGTGCAGGTTCCTGCAGGAAAAGAGAGCACCATTGACGGCATCCGCGTCGGAGACACGCTGTATGATTCCGATTCCGGCAACGTCATCGGCACCGTGACGAACGTTGCGGCGGAGCCCGCCGAAACGATTATTTCCTACCCGGACGGCACCGCCGAATGGGGTACCATTGAAGACCGCTATGACTTGTATCTGACCGTGGAGGGCACCGGTGTGATCACCGCCAGCCGCCAGTATATGATTAACAAAACCTACCAGATTAACGTAGGCGCGCAGAAAAATATGAACACCCAGTTCCGTTCCTTCTATGGCCGGATCATGTCCGTATCCTGACGGAGGCGCAGTATGTCTGAAAAAAGAACCATTCTCATGGCCACCATGGGCATGGACATCGGCGGAGCCGAAACCCATATTGTGGAGCTGAGCAAAGAGCTGAACCGCCGGGGCTACCGGGTCATCGTAGCCTCCAACGGCGGTGTTTACGTGCCGGAGCTGGAGCAGGCCGGAATCGAATGTGTTTCCGTGCCCATGAACCGCCGCAGCCCTTGGCCCATGCTCCAATCCCTTGTAAAAATGCGCCGGCTCATCAAAAAAGAGCGGCCCGACGTGGTCCATGCCCATGCCCGGATTCCCGGATTCCTCTGCGGCATCCTCCACAAATTCATGCATTTCCCCTTTGTCACCACCGCCCACTGGGTCTTTGACACCGGCGGAATTCTGGGCAAACTCACCAACTGGGGTGAGCGGACCATTGCCGTGTCCGATGATATCAAGGCCTATCTGTGGGATAACTACGGAATCCCCGGAGAGCACGTCACCGTGACCATCAACGGCATTGACACGGAGAAGTTTTCTCCCGCGGTGTCCGGCGCCGGGGTGCGGAGGGAGCTGAACATTCCCCCGGACGCAGTGTGCGTGTCCTCCGTCAGCCGTCTGGACGACAGCCGCGCCTTTGCCGCCCGGTGTCTGATTGACATTGCGCCCCAGTTGGCCCAGCGTTTCCCCGGTCTGCATTTGCTGATTGCCGGCGGCGGCGATGTATATGACGAGCTGAAAGCCAAAGCCGATGCCGTCAACGCTCAAGTGGGGTACGAAATGCTCCATCTCCCCGGTGCGCGCACGGACATTAATGAAATCGTTGCCGCCGGCGACGTATTCGTGGGTGTTTCCCGGGCCGCATTGGAAGCCATGGCCGGAGGCAAAGCCGTGATTATCGCCGGAAACGAAGGCTATCACGGCATTTTCGGACCGGAAAAGCTGGACGAGGCCATGTTGGGCAACTTCTGCTGCCGCGGTCTGCCTGCCTGCACCCCGGAGGGGCTGCTGGCCGATTTGACCGAATTGCTGCAATCCGGCCCGGCGGTTTGGTCCGCGCAGGGCGCCTACAACCGGCAGGTGATTTTCGACCACTACTCCGTGGCCCGCATGGCGGAAGACGCGCTGACCGCATATCGGCAGGTTTGGCGCAAGAAAACCGCCGTCATTTCCGGTTATTACGGCTATCACAATCTGGGAGACGACGCCATTCTGCTGTCCATTCGCCGGCGGCTGGCCGCATTGTCCGACGACGTGGAATTGGTGGCCCTGTCCAACGCGCCGGACAGCACGTTGAAAGAATACGATGTGAAAGCCGTACAGCGGTTTCAGCCCATGCAGGTGCGGAAGGCCATCAAAAATGCGGACCTGCTCATTTCCGGCGGCGGCAGCCTGCTGCAGGACCGGACCAGCACCCGCTCTCTGATGTATTATCTCACGGTCATTCGCATGGCCCTGCATTATCAAAAGCCCGTGATGCTCTATGCCAACGGCATCGGCCCCGTCAGCAAAAGCAAAAACCGCCGCCGGGTACAAGCCGTGGTTTCCAAAGCCGACCGCATCACCCTGCGTGATGCCGATTCCCTGCAGGAATTGGAGCAGATGGGTGTGGGCAGCGATGCCATGACCGTCACCGCCGACCCGGTGTTCACCCTCAATGGCATTGCTCCCGACGCTGCCCGGGAAATTCTGACCGCCGCAGGAATCCCCACGGACCGGCCCATTTTGGCCGTTTCCATGCGGCAGTCCGGCAAAATTGAGCAGGCGGTGCCGGAATTGGCCCGATTCTGCGATGAGGCTGCCAAAACCCACACCGTTTTGTTTATTCTCATGCAAACCCCGGCCGACAGCGCCGTAACCGAGAAGATTCGCAGTCAAATGTCCGCGCCCTCTTATGTTTTGGAAACGCCGGGCAAGCCGGAAACCATGATGGGTGTCATCGGTCTGTGTAATCTGGTGTTCAGTATGCGGCTGCATACGGTGATTTTCGCCGCCAAGCAGCGGGTGCCCGTGATGGGTCTGGTGTATGACCCGAAGGTGGCCTCCTATTTGGATTTGCTGAATATGCCCGCCGTGGGCACACCGGAAACCTTCCGGGCAGACGATGCCCTGCGCACCTTTACGGATTTGGCGGACCATCAGGCAGAATATGCCGCCCGGTTGGACGTCATTGCCCGCAATTTGGAGCAAGCTGCGCAGGAAAACGACCGTCAGCTGGCTGCATTGCTGGGATTGTAAGGCAATCCCATTCCCATTTGCCCCGTCAGCGGGGTGCCCTTTCACAATCTCCTTCGGAGAAAAACAACCCCGGTCTGCTGCAGGATTGTACGGTATCCAATCCCGCAGCAGGCTCTTTTTATAAGATTTCCTTGCATTTTTGGACAATATTCATAAAATGAGCATTGAATTTTTTTCAGTATACATTTATAATAGGGCGTTATTATCAAGAAGTATTGCATTGTGACGAAGTGAGGCAGAAAAACAGAAAGTACCATGAAAATTACAAACACGAAAAAATTGGAAAATCGGCTGACTTTGGGTGTGGACATCGGCTCCACCACCGCAAAAGTTGTACTGATTGATAACGGAGAAGTTATTTACGAAAAGTATGAGCGCCACCTGTCTCAGGTGCGCCAGAAAACATTGGAAATGATTCAGGCCATTGAGCCCATGCTCACCGGCCGGGAATTTGCCGTTGCCATTTCCGGCTCCGCCGGATTGGGTCTGGCTGAGGCTGCCCGGATTCCCTTTGTGCAGGAAGTGTATGCCACCGGCGAGGTGATTCGGGTGCTGGAGCCGGACACCAGCGTGGTCATCGAACTGGGCGGAGAAGACGCAAAGGTCATCTTCTTCAAGGGCGGCACGGACGAGCGCATGAACGGCACTTGTGCCGGCGGCACCGGCGCTTTCATCGACCAAATGGCCGTACTGCTGAACATGACCGTGGAAGAAATGGACGCAGCCAGCTTGGAGCACACCCGGCTGTACCCCATCGCCTCCCGCTGCGGCGTGTTCGCAAAAACCGACATTCAGCCCCTGCTGAATCAGGGCGCCAACAAATCCGACGTAGCCGCCAGCATTTATCAAGCCGTGGTAAACCAGACCATTGCCGGTTTGGCACAGGGCCGGAAAATTGACGGCAAGGTGATGTTCCTGGGCGGTCCGCTGTACTACTGCAAGGGTCTGCGGGAACGGTTTCAGGAAACCCTCCGGCTGTCCGATGAAAACGCGGTGTTCCCGGAATACGGCCGATTCGCCGTGGCATTGGGCGCCGCACTGTACGGTGCCGACGGAGAAACTTTTACTTACGAAACTCTGGTGCAGAATCTGAAGGATTCCGCCTCCCGCATGGGGCAGACCAGTACCCGTCTTGCCCCGCTGTTTGCCACGCCCGCAGAGTATGACGCATTTGTGGAGCGGCACAAAAAGGCCGTTGTGGAATCCCGGGATATGAACAGCTACACCGGAAAGGCATGGTTGGGCATCGACTGCGGCTCCACCACCACAAAGCTCGCTCTGATTTCCGAAGACAAAAAGCTGCTGTACACCTATTACAGCTCCAATCGGGGCAACCCGGTGGAAATCGTCCGGGAGCAGCTGATGGAAATCCGCAAACTGTGCGGAGACCGGATTCAGATTTGCGGCAGCGCCGCCACCGGATACGGCGAGGAATTGATTTGCCACGCATTCAACATTGACGAGGGTGTTGTGGAAACCATCGCCCACTACACCGCCGCAAAATATTTCCAGCCCGATGTGGATTTTATTCTGGACATCGGCGGACAGGACATTAAGTGTTTCAAAATTCGCAACGGCGCCATTGACTCCATTATGCTCAACGAGGCTTGCTCCTCCGGCTGCGGTTCCTTTATCGAAACCTTTGCCAAGAGCATGGGCTATGACGTGCAGACCTTTGCGGAAAAGGGTCTGCATGCCACCGCTCCGGTGAATCTGGGCAGCCGCTGCACCGTGTTTATGAACTCTTCCGTGAAACAGAGCCAGAAAGACGGCGCTACCGTGGAGGATATTTCCGCGGGTCTGTCTGTTTCCGTAGTGAAAAACGCGCTGTATAAAGTCATTCGCGCCGGCTCCGCGCAGGAGTTGGGCAAAAATATCGTGGTGCAGGGCGGCACATTCCTGAACGATGCCGTGCTCCGCGCCTTTGAAATGGAACTGGGCGCGCCGGTGATTCGTCCGGCCATTGCCGGTCTGATGGGCGCTTACGGCGCGGCGCTCCATGCCATGCGGTTCTCCCAGAGCAAAACCATTTCTCTGGCGGAGCTGGAGCAGTTCAGCCATCAGTCCACACAGTCGGTTTGTCAGGGCTGCGGAAACCACTGCCATCTGACCATCAACATTTTCCAGGACGGCCGCCGTTTTATTTCCGGCAACCAGTGTCAGAAAATGGTGGGCGGCAAAACGGAAGAGCTGCCGAATCTCTATCAGTTCAAGCGGGACGCCCTGATGGGTCTGAAATCCGTTCCCGGGGAGCGAGGCAAACTGGGTCTGCCCTTGGCATTGGGTATGTATGAACTGGCCCCCTTGTGGCATACGATTTTCACAGAGCTGGGTTACGATGTGGTGCTGTCCGGTCTTTCCACCCGACAGACTTACGAAAAAGGACAGTTCTCCATTCCCTCCGATACCGCCTGCTATCCGGCAAAAATTATGCACGGCCATATTGAGCAGTTGATTGAAGACGGCTGCGACACCATTTTCTATCCCTGCCTGAGCTACAACATCGACGAGCACGACAGCGACAACCACTACAACTGCCCGGTGGTGGCTTATTATGCCGAGCTGTTGGAGGGCAATATGGATTCCCTGCAAAAAGTGAATTTCCTGGACCCGTTCCTGAGCGTGAACAATCCCAAGGAATTGAGCCGGACGCTGTTCCGTGCTCTGAGCGCAGAGGACCCCACCTTGACAAAGCGGGAGGTCAAGCGGGCCGTGGACCGGGGATTCGCCGCTTACGAAACCTATATGGCCTCCGTGCGCAATGCCGGCGAAAATGCGCTGGCATTCGCAAGAGAACACGGCAAACGCATTATGATTCTGGCCGGCCGGCCCTATCATATCGACCCGGAAATCTGCCACGGCATTGATAAACTGGCCAATCAGCTGGGATTCGTGGTGGTCAGCGAGGACAGCGTGTGCCATCTGGCATCAAAATCCCCCAAGGTTCACGTGCTGAACCAGTGGACTTACCATGCCCGTCTGTACCGCGCAGCGGAATATGCCTCCGAGCACGATGACACCGAGTTGGTGCAGCTGGTAAGCTTCGGCTGCGGCGTGGACGCCATCACCACCGACGAGGTCCGCTCCATTCTGGAGGCCCATGATAAGTTCTATACGCAAATCAAAATTGACGAAATCACCAACCTGGGCGCCGTAAAAATTCGGCTGCGCAGTCTGTTGGGTGCTTTGGAAGATAAGGAGGCCCGGAAATGAGCAAATCCAGCGCAGAATTTGTCCCCTTTACCAAGGAGATGATCAAAACGCACACCATTCTGGTGCCCACAATGCTGCCCATGCATTTCAAAATGATTCTGGCTTATATGGAAACCTACGGCTACAAACTGGAGCTGTTGGAAACCAACGGCCCGGAAATTGCGGAAACCGGTTTGAAGTACGTACATAACGACACCTGCTACCCCGCCATTCTGGTCATCGGACAGTTCATGGACGCCATCAATTCCGGAAAATATGACCCGGATAAAATCGCCCTGATTCAGTTCCAGACCGGCGGCGGCTGCCGCGCCAGCAACTACATTTCCCTGCTGCGGAAAGCGCTGAAAAAAGCCGGTTACGGCAACATTCCTGTGATTTCCTTCTCTCTGATGGGCATTGAAAAGCACCCGGGATTCCGGCTGAATCTCACCAAGCTCCGGGGCATGATGTATGCCGTGCTGTATGGCGACCTGCTGATGACCTTGGTCAATCAGGTCCGCCCCTATGAGGTGGAAAAGGGCGCAGCCCAGAATCTGGCCGACAAATGGACCCACAAGCTGGGTCTGGAGTTGGGCAAGGGCAAATTGGTCCGATATGCGCAGGTGAAAGAGAATTACCGGAAAATCATCGACGAATTCGCCAACATTCCCGTGGAAAAGCGGGACGCCGTAAAAGTGGGCGTGGTGGGCGAGATTTTCGTGAAATACTCCCCCTTGGGCAACAACAATCTGGAGCAGTTTCTGGTGGACGAGGGCGCCGAAGTGGTGGTGCCCGGTCTGATGGACTTCATGCTGTACTGCGTGTACAACAACATCATGGACTATGAGCTGTACGGTCGGGGATTCTGGACCCACGCCGGCTGCAAGGTTGCCTTCAACTATCTGAACCACAAGAAAAACGACATGGCTGCCGCCATTGCGGAGGACGGTCGATTCGTGGCGCCCACGAACTTTTCCCACACCCTGACTTTGGCCGACGGCTATCTGGGCATCGGCACGAAAATGGGCGAGGGTTGGCTGCTCACCAGTGAAATGCTGGAGCTGATTGAGGCCGGCTGCAAGAATATCGTCTGCACCCAGCCCTTCGGCTGCCTGCCCAACCACATCTGCGGCAAGGGCATGATGAAACCCATTAAGGAAAAGAATCCGGACGTGAACATCGTCGCCATTGACTACGATGCCAGCAGCCCCAAGGTGAATCAGGAAAACCGACTGAAACTGATGCTCTCCAACGCAAAAGCCAATCTGGAGGCGCAGCGCCGTCGGGAGGCGGAGGAATCCGCCGATTCCGCCGAAAAAGAACCGGCCACCGTGGGATAAACGTCCCCGCACCCATAATGAATTTACGATGTCTGCGACCCGGTCGCAGACATCGTTTTTTTGCACTGTTTCAATTGACGCTTTCTTGCTTATTTTGTATAATATATACGAACAAAGGAGAGAGTGATTCCAATGGCATGTTGAAAAAATGGTTCTTCACCACACAACCACCCACGTAATAAGGAGATGATTCTGATGACGAAGAAACATGTATGTTTGATTTTAGTGCTGTCGATGTGTTTATTTCTAAGCGGGATGGCATTTGCAGGCTGCGCCGACACCAGTGCCGATGATGATCCTGTTTTTTATCAGGGTACAGATGCCGACTATGTCATTTCCTATGATAAAAAGTCGAACACCATGACAATTGAGCGCTATGCACAGGACACAGGTGTGAAAGAACGCAGCGCCGTGGGCGATTTGGAGAAAGGAACAGTCACCGTCCAAACCTATAAAAATGACGGTTCTGTGGAAATACAAGTAATTGAAAATGAACCTTAAATATGAATCTTGGTATTCCAAGCAATTCTCAATTTATTATGAATTATGACTATGCGCTTTAAATCCATTTTTCTGAAAATTTTATATGGGCTCGTATTTTTCTTTCTCACAGTATTGGATCACCTGTTTTTCGGTAGGATTGTCCCTGACTCTGTCCCGAATTGGTTTTGGCAAGCCTCGGAGGACATCTTGCCCATAGTTCTTATGTCCTGTGCGATTTATTTCCATCCGTTTGCCCAAAACAAATACCTCAATTCTGCGATTGCCCTTCTTTTGGCGATATTAGGCGATGCTGTTTATTTGTTTGCTTTCGCTTAAACCGGATTGTTCCCCCGAACAAAGTTGTTCGGGGGATTTTTCTGCCGGTTTCCATTGACTTCCCTATGGAATCGTATATAATTAGTGTTGGCTAATTAGCCGACACTAATCTGCTGTCGAAAATCGAGGAAAACGACAATGACCTTAGACGAATTAAAGCCCGGGCAGGACGCCTATATTGAATCGGTAAACTGCGAAGAGCTTTCTCTGAAAAAACATATTCTGGACATGGGCCTGACCCCCGGAACGGAAGTCACTCTGGTGAAAACCGCCCCCATGGGCGACCCCCTGCAGCTGACTGTGCGGGGGTATGAACTGACCCTGCGAAAAGCGGACGCGGCGCATATCACCTTGCAGAAGGTCCATTCCGCCCACGAAAAGGCCGCCGGCACCGTAGAGCCGGACATCAACCACCCCCAAACCGGCGAAATGGGCATTTACCACGTCCGCACCGGGCAGCCCCCCATTCCCGACGGGCAGCCCATCACCTTTGCCTTAGCCGGCAACCAAAACTGCGGAAAAACCACGCTGTTCAATCAGCTCACCGGCTCCAATCAGCACGTGGGCAACTTCCCCGGCGTTACCGTGGACCGGAAAGACGGCACCATTCGGGGGCACAGCGAGGCCGTGATTACCGACCTGCCGGGAATTTATTCCCTGTCCCCCTACACCAGTGAAGAGGTGGTCACCCGGCAGTTTTTGCTGGACGAGCACCCCTCCGGCATCATCAACATTGTAGACGCCACCAACATTCAGCGGAATCTGTACCTGACCATGCAGCTGATTGAGCTGGACATTCCCATGGTACTGGCGCTGAACATGATGGACGAGGTTCTGAACAACGGCGGTACCATTCAGGTCAACCGTTTGGAAGAGCTTTTGGGTATTCCCGTGGTGCCCATTTCCGCCGCCAAAAACGAGGGCATTGAGGAATTGGTCCGCCATGCCCTTCATGTGGCCAAATACCGGGAGCAGCCCGGCCGCCGGGACTTCTGCGAGCCCTACGGGCGGGACGGCGGCGCGGTGCACCGCTGCATTCATGGCATTGAGCATTTGATTGACGACCATGCCGCTGCCGCAGACATTCCCCTCCGTTTCGCCGCCACCAAGCTGGTGGAGGGCGACCCGCTGATTCTCAAGGCCCTGCAATTGGACCCCAACGAGCAGGACGCCATCGAGCATATCGTCACCCAGATGGAGCAGGAGTGCGGCAAAGAGCGGCAAGCCGCTCTGGCGGACATGCGGTTCAGCTTTATCGAAAAAGTCTGCGACGCAACCGTGGTAAAGCCCCGGGAGAGCAAGGAACACGCCCGCAGCGCCAAAATCGACCAGGTGCTGACCGGCCGTTGGACGGCAATTCCCTCCTTCATCGGCATTATGGCATTGGTGTTCTGGCTGACCTTCGGCGTCATCGGCAGCGCGCTGTCGGATTGGCTGGCCATGGGCATTGACTGGCTCACCGGGGTGTGCAATTCCGCCCTGATTGCCTACGGCTTGAATCCCGTGGTCCGTTCCCTCATCATTGACGGTATCTTCAAAGGCGTGGGCAGCGTGTTGTCATTTATGCCCATCATCGTGGTGCTGTTCTTCTTCCTGTCCATTCTGGAGGACAGCGGCTATATGGCCCGGGTGGCCTTTGTGATGGATAAGCTGCTGCGAAAAATCGGTTTGTCCGGCCGTAGCTTTGTGCCCATGCTGATTGGTTTCGGCTGCTCTGTTCCCGCCATTATGGCCACCAGAACGCTGCCCTCGGAGCGTGACCGGAAAATGACCATTCTCCTGATGCCCTTTATGTCCTGCTCCGCAAAATTGCCTATTTATGCCACGTTCTCCGCATTTTTCTTCCCGAAAAATGCCCCGTTGGTGATGATTGCCCTGTACTTTACCGGCATCATCGTGGCCATTCTCTTTGCTTTGATTCTGAAAACCGTTGCATTCAAGGGCGAGCCCGTGCCGTTCGTGATGGAGCTGCCCAACTACCGTATGCCCGGTGCAAAAAACGTGGGCAAGCTGATGTACGACAAGGCCAAAGACTTTGTCACCCGGGCATTTACCGTGATTTTTGTGGCCACCATTGTCATTTGGTTCCTGCAAACCTTTGACGCCCGGCTGAACGTGGTCCATGACTCCTCCCAGAGCCTGCTGGCCATGCTGGGCGGTCTGATTGCCCCCTTGTTCAAACCCTTGGGTCTGGACGATTGGCGGCTGAGCACGGCGCTGATTACCGGCTTTATGGCCAAGGAAAGCGTTGTCAGTACGCTGACCGTGCTGTTGGGCGGCACCGCCGGATTGGCTGCCGTTTTGACCCCGCTGGCTGCGGTAAGCTTTCTGGTGTTCTGCCTGCTGTACACTCCCTGCGTGGCAGCCATTGCCTCTGTCAAGCGGGAACTTGGCACCAAATGGGCCGTGGGCATGTGCCTGACCCAGTGCGTAATTGCATGGTTGGTGGCATGTCTGGTGTTCTGGGTGGCCCATTTACTGTAAGGTACGCGCCATGGCTGTGATTATTTTACTGGTTCTGGCGGTCTGGCTTGTCTGGGCGCTCCGCTCCATTCGCGCCGGAAAAACCGGCGGATGCAGCGGAGATTGTGCCCATTGCGGACAATCCTGCAATACCCGGAATACACCCGATCAAAAGAGATAGAAACCGGCGGTTTCTATCTCTTTTGTATTTCTCACTTTATTCCCCATTGACAAAGTAGGTTTCTTGTGGTATTGTTTTTCTTACCCATTGATTTGATAGGTTTAAGGAGGGCGGCATGGAACTTTATGCAGATTACGCAGCAACCACACCCATGAGTCCCGCTGCCGTCAATGCCATGCTGCCCTATTTGCAATCCGTCTACGGCAACCCCTCCAGTCAGCATCGAGTAGGGCAAGCCGCCGCGCAGGCGCTGCAAACCGCCCGGGAATCCATTGCCCGGTGCATCTGCGCCGCGCCCCGGGAAATTACATTCACCTCCGGGGGCAGCGAGGCCGACACCATGGCCATTCGCTCCGGGGCGCTGTGGGGGCGGACCCGGGGCAAAACCCATCTGATTTCCACAGCCTTTGAACATCACGCCGTGCTGAATACCTTAAAACAGCTGGAAAGCGAGGGCTTTTCCGTCACGCTGCTGACGCCCCCGGAAAGCGGAATCATTTCCCCCGGGCAGGTGGCCGAGGCACTCCGGGAAGACACCGCATTGGTCTCCGTCATGTTCGCCAACAATGAAATCGGCACCATTCAGCCCATCGCCGAAATCGGCCGGCTTTGCCGTGAACGAGGCGTATTGTTCCACACCGACGCCGTGCAGGCCGCGGGGCATCTGCCCATTGACGTGCAGGCCCAGAACATTGATTTTCTCTCCCTCTCCGCCCACAAGTTTTACGGGCCGAAGGGCGTCGGATTGTTATACACCCGCGCCGGAATTCCGCTGACCCCGGTGATTGCCGGGGGCGGGCAGGAACGGGGCAAACGGGGCGGCACGGAAAACGTTCCGGGGATTGCGGCTATGGCCGCAGCCTTGCAGGAATCCTGCGGTGTTTTGGAGCAGGAATCCCGGCGGCTTTCCGCTCTGCGGGACCGATTGATTGCCGGTCTGCTGACCGTTCCCCAAGCTGTTCTGAACGGAGACCCCATACAGCGCTTGCCCGGCAACGTGAACGTTTCCTTTCCCGGCATTGCCGGGGAAAGTCTGCTGCTCCTACTGGACGAGGCGGGCATCTGCGCCTCCTCCGGGTCCGCCTGCGCCTCCGGCTCTCTGGAACCCAGTCATGTACTGTTGGCCATCGGCCGTTCCCCCCGGTTGGCAAGCGCCTCCCTCCGTCTGACGTTGGGACGGGGCACCACCGACGAGGACGTGGATACCTTATTGGCGGTCATTCCCGCCGCAGTGGCCCGGCTCCGCAGCCGATCTGCCCTTTGGCAGAATCCGGGCGCTGTTTAATTTGCTATTTTCCTCTCTACCCTCTCATAAAAAATATTCTTCCCCAGCAAAAATCGGGCG
>CAJMMY010000007.1 GCA_905214605.1 uncultured bacterium
CCCGGCTGCGGTTTGCGACGAAAAACTGATGTTCCGTGTGATTCGCGCGGCATTCAATCAGCGGCGGAAAACCTTGGTCAATGCGCTGAGCAGCGGTATGGGCGAGCTGAACAAGGAGCAGATTGCCGCCGCCATAGCTGAGTGCGGTCTGGACGAACGGGTGCGGGGCGAAGTGCTGACTTTGGAACAGTTTGCGGCATTGACAGATTGTCTTGCACGGCAAATGAAGATGTGATATAATTTTCATAAATCTATCTTTTATCGTTGAGGTGAGTGTATGGCAATCACAGAATCTGTTGCGGATTACCTGGAAGCAATTATGGTAATGCAGCAGGAGAAGAATTATGTGCGGGCTGTGGATATTGCCAATCATTTTGGCTATTCCCGTCCTACGGTGAGTCAGACGCTGAAAACCTTCCGGGCAAAGGGATATGTCCATGTGGACGATGACGGATTCATTACCTTGACCGAGGAAGGCTTAGCCATTGCAAACGCAACCTACGAGCGCCATGTGGTTCTGGAAAATGTGCTGAAATTCATCGGCGTCAGCGCGGAAAACGCGGAAAAAGACGCCTGCAGAATCGAGCATGACCTGAGCGATGAGACGTTCAGCCGGATTTGCGAGTTTTACCGGACGCACCAAAATCGAAACAAAGAATAAAAAATCGCTTGTCCGAGGGCTCGGGCAAGCGATTTTTTCACATAATTTTTTCAATGGGAACCTATTGAATTCTCTCCTGTGTGTTGTTATAATCAGATAACATTTGATTTTGAACGCACAAGGAGCCATGGAAATGAACGAAAACGCGGATTACATCTGTGAAATCATCGCACACAATCTGAAAGCCTTTCGCGAAAAGCAGAAACTGAGTATGGATCAGCTTGCAGCGCTTTCCGGCGTCAGCAAGAGCATGATCGGACAAATCGAGCGGGCAGAGACCAATACGTCTGTATCCACGCTCTGGAAAATTGCGTCCGGTTTGCGGGTGCCTTTCACGTCTTTGATTGAACACAATCAGGAAAGCAATGTGATGCTTGTGGAGAAGAAATCGGTTGACGTGGTGAAAAGCGAAGATAACCTGTTCCGCGTGTATCCTTATTTTCCCGCCAATGACGACCGAAATTTTGAGATTCTGTACATTGAGATGGATCCCGGTGCAAGCAGCCGTTCCGAACCCCATGCCGAAGGTACGGAAGAGTATTTGTTCGTTTTCGGCAGCAAGGTGGATTTGTTTGTCGGACCCCAGAAGTATGAGATACTGCCGGGGAATGCAATCACCTTTGTGGCGGATCAGCCCCACATGTATTACAACGACACGGATCAGCCGGCAACGGTCATCGACGTGATTCTCTACAAAAGAGGTTAATTCGCTCTACTGCACAAAAGACAGCACAAATTTTCTAAAATCCAATTTATCGCACAATACAAGATTGAAACGCTCCCGGAGTGATGTGTTTGTAAAAACTGCACGATTTTAAGAGATGAATGGAAGAAATGCAGTGCTATTTTCAGAATATATTTCGGAAATATCTCTGAATCGCGGACAGAATTACAAATAATTCGGTTATAGTGTATGTTTGTGAAAAACATTTTTGTAGAATAACAAAACTTCGGCTGCGAACATGAGGATTGTTTGGACGAAGTTACCATTGATTTTTCCATACCGTCAGACTACAATATGCCCATAACACGGCAGAGAGGTCGGAACACAAAGATGTGTGTTCCGGCCTTTTTTGTTTAGGAAACTGCACAAGTTGTGCAGTAATTCGTTAGAGCCGTGATTGACGATTTTTCCGCAACGATACTGATTTTTTAAGGATCAGTGATTCCATAAGTCATTTTCTATAAAATATTTTTCAGGAAACTGTTGAATATCGACGAAAACGCGAAAAATGCGATTTTTTTGACAAAAAGGAATTGACTTACGGAAACGTGCGTTGTAGACTATGGTTGTGCAATATAATGCACAGCGAAAAAGTTTATTGGACAATGCCGCGTATGATTATTTCATATAACGAAAGGACGGAAAGAAAATGGCTATCACTGAAAGAGTTGAAAAAATTCGCCAAAACTATGTAAATACAAAACCGCACATTTCTTACGAGAGAGCCTGGAGCTGGACCAAATCCTTTCAGAGGACCGAAGGTCTTCCCCACATCATTCGAGTTGCACAGGCATTCAAGGACACCTGCAACGAACTGTCTGTCAACATCTGGGAAGGTGAGCTTGTTGTCGGTACAAGCGGCGAGTATCGCAAATGCGCAATCCTGACGCCGGAATTCGGCTGGCTGTGGATTAACGATGAAATCGACACGTTCCCGGAACGGGGACAGGACCCCTATGATGTTACCCCCGAGCAGACGAAGTTCATTCGGGAAAACATTTTCCCCTACTGGAAAGGCAAATCCGTTGAGGAGGCATTTTTGGCCCGCACCTCCGAGGCAACGAAGAAAATCGGCGTTGACACGGGATTCCTGGATACCGACTCGAAATGGAGAAACGGCATCGGCGAAATCTCCGCAGACTACATTGATGTTCTGCTGCCGAAAGGATATGCCGGCATCAAGAAGGAAGCCGAAGAGTACATGAGCCAGCTCAATGAGGCAATTCCGGAAGAGAAAAAGAAGATGGACTTCTATAAATCCATCATTATGATTGCAGACGGTATGATGACCCTCGGCCGCCGCTATTCCGAGAAAGCAACGGAAATGGCTGCCGTGGAGACGGACGCAAAGAGAAAGGCTGAGTTGGAAGAAATCGCACAGATTTGCGCAACCGTTCCCGCCAACCCTCCGAAAAGTTTCCGGGAGGCAATCCAGTTCGTATGGTTTGTTCAGCTGGGCGGCATCATCGCCGAAAACCCGCTGGCATGGAACCCGGGCCGTTTCGACCAGTATATGTACCCCTACTATGAGGCAGATCTGAAAGCCGGCAAGATTGACTATGATACCGCACTGGAATACGTTGAATGCCTGTGGCTGAAATATTCGGAGTGGGCATGGACCATTTCCAAGAACACCGCAAGCTTCTTCGCCGGTTACACCAACTTCGAAAACCTGACCATCGGCGGAACCAAGGTGGACGGTACGGACGCAACGAATGCCATTTCTTACATGGCAATTCAGGCAACCAAGGAATGCATGACCCATCAGCCGACGCTGAGCTGCCGGATTCATCCGGATTGCCCGCCGGAATTCATGGAGGCTGTGACCGAACTGGTATCCACCGGCTGCGGTTTCCCCGCAATTCACGGCGACCGCACGGGCTACCAGATGCTGGCGAACCTGGGCTATGAGCCTCAGGACGCAAAAGACTGGAACAACTGCGGATGCGTGGTACCTCATTCCAGAAAGACCTTCCAGTGGACCTCTGCTGCAAGCATCAGCTTTGCTGCTGCACTGGAGTTCGCACTGAACGAAGGCAAGAGCCGTCTGTCCGGTGAGCAGGTTTCTGTTCCCGAGAAAGACCCCAAAACCTTTACTTCCATTGAAGAAATCATTGAGGCATGGAAGAACCAGTTCAGATATCTGGTCAAGCAGGGCGTGATTTCTCTGGTGACGGCGCAGGAAATCCACAAGGAAATCGGTCATCGTCCGTTTATGTCCGCCTGCAACGAGTACTGCATGAAGAACGGCAAAGACCTTGTGGACGGCGGTGCAAAGTACAACATCGGACCCGTGTTCACCGGTGTGGGCTTGTCCGTAACCGCAAACTCTCTGGCTGTGATTAAAAAGCTGGTATTCGAAGAAAAGAAGTACACCCTTTCGGAGATTATTGATGCAATCAATGCAAACTGGGAGGGCTACGAACAGCTGAGACAGGAGGCGCTGGCTTGCCCGAAATACGGCAATGACGACGATTACGTGGATTCCATTGCAAGAATGCTGGAAGAGTTCTTCTACTCCGAAGTGACCGGATACAAAGACCTGTACGGCAACCACTTCGTAACGGCATTCATGGGTATTTCCAACTACCTGCCCACCGGCAAGGTGCTGGGCGCAACCCCGGACGGACGTCACGCAAAAGACCCGATCAACGAAGGCGTTTCTCCTTACACCGGCTCGGATACGTCCACCTGCCTGGCTGCACTCCGCAGCGCAGCAAAAATGGAGCATGATATCCATAGCGGCGGCACACTGCTGAACCTGCGTCTCAACCATGACTTGGTTGCAACCAAGCGCGGCCGTGCAAATCTGGGCGCTATGCTGCAGTCCTATTTCGCAATCGGCGGATTCCACGTTCAGTTCAACTGCATCTCCAACGAAGTGTTGGCAGACGCACAGAAGAATCCTGAAAAGTACAGAAGTTTGCTGGTTCGTGTGGCCGGTTATTCCGCACAGTTTACGAACCTGTCCAAAGAAATGCAGGATTCCATCATGGCTCGAAACGCACACGGAGATTTCTAATGAGTGTGAAAGGCTATGTCATGCAGCTGCAGCCTTTTTCCGTGAACGATGGGGACGGCATCCGGACAACCATTTTCTTGGCCGGATGCCCCCTCCGGTGCAAATGGTGCGCCAACCCGGAAGGCTTTAGCCGGAAAACATTGGTTGGCTGGTACCAACGCAAGTGCATCGGCTGCGGCAAATGTGCTGCTGTCTGTCCGAAAGGAATCGGCATCAATCTGAACGAGGAACGGGAAAAATGCGTTGCCTGCGGAAAATGCACACAGGTTTGCCCCACAAATGCCCGGTGCTTTATGGTGCATGAAGTGGAGGCGGATCAGGTTCTGGAGGACATTCAAAAGCATCGGCTGTTCTATACGATGAGCGGCGGCGGCATTACATTTTCCGGCGGCGAGGCTACCGGACAGCCGGAATTCCTGAATTATCTCACGGAACGTATCTACGACATGGGATACAGCATGACCATTGAAACCTGCGGATACTTTGATTTCGAATCGGTCAGAGAATCCCTGGAGCGAATGGATTTGATTTTCATGGACCTGAAACACATGGACAGCGAAATTCATGAGAAGTATACCGGCGTCCGCAATGAGAAAATTCTGGAAAACCTGAAAAAGCTGCAGGATATGCCCGGTGAAGTAGTGATTCGGATTCCCGTCATTGGCGGTGTGAATCACGATGAAGACAACATTCGCCGTTCCGCTGCATTTGTTCATACGAATATCCCGAAAGCAAAGATGGAACTTTTGCCGTACCACAATTTTGGAATGATTAAATATGAGGCAATCGGCAGACCGTTTCAGCAAGAAAAATTCTATAGACCTTCTGTGGAAGAGATGGACCATTTGAGGAAAATTGTTGCAGAGGAAGGAGTGGAATTGGCAGACTTCCGGTAAGAACTGGCGTTCCTCAAATTCCGCAGCGTGTGAGGATTCTACAGTTGATTCGTCTATAAAAATTTGTTAAAATTAAGTCAATCAAAACCTGCCGACAGCCGGTACCTGACGGCGGCGCTTAGAATGCAACATGAAAAATCAGAAAGGGCGGAGGTAAAATTATGGAACAGAAAACAAACAAAGTTGGAATCAAAGGTTGGCTTGCTTTGCTTGTCCTTTGTATTATGTTCTCGGGTGTCTTGAAGAATGTGGAAGGTCCTCTGAAAGCTTTGGACTTCTCCAATCTGGTTGGTGCCTGGGGTAAGATTGGCGAAAGCGGACAGAACTTCATCGGTAAAGGCGGCACCGGCGCAAGAGAAGGCATGATGCAGGCATTGAGCCTGATTCCCGCAATCTCTTTTGCTGTGGCAATCATCGAAGTGGTCACTCAGCTGGGCGCTATTGATGCAGGCGTAAAAGTCTTCACCCCGCTGCTCAGACCCCTGCTCGGTATCCCCGGCGAATGCGGCATCGCATTTGTCTCCTCCTTCACCAGCTCCGACGTTGGCTCCGTTATGACCAGAGACCTGTACAACGAAGGAAAAATAAGCGAAAAAGAACGAGCAATTTTCACAGCGTATCAATATGCCGGCTCTGCGGTTGTTTTGAATACAATTAACACCCAAGCGGCGCTGCTGCCCATCATTCTGTTTGCAACCGGCCCGGTGATCGTGGTTCTGTTTGTTTGCAAACTGCTGGGTGCAAACCTTGTAAGATTGATTCTGACCCTTCAAGAAAAGAAACATAAGGAGGCTTAATGATTATGTCTGAAGTTACGAAAGCTGAAAAAAAGCCCATTATTGATGTTTTCCTGGCCGGCGCAAAAAGAGGATTCTACATTGGCGTTGAGACCGTTTTGCCCTCCATGATTCTTGGCTATGTTGTGATGCAGTTCCTGACCCTGACCGGACTGATGGACGTGATGGGCGTTGTCTTCGGACCGATTATGCGTCTGTTCGGACTGCCCGGTGAAGCCTCTGCCGTTCTGCTGTCCGCATTCTTCTCGAAGGCTGCCGGTGCAGCCGCAGCTGCCTCCCTGTTTGGCGAGGGTGTTCTGACTGCAGCACAGTGCACGATTCTGGTGGTGCCCTGCATGCTGATGGGCACTCTGATTGGACACTTCTCCAGAATCGTTCTGGTTTGCGGTGTTGAATCCAAGAAACAGCCTCTGATGCTCCTGGTTCCCATTGTCGACTCTGTTGTCGGCATGCTGCTGATGAGACTCATTCTGACCGTCATGGGTCTGATGTAAGAACTTTTACGAGATAACACGAAACCATTGCCGCACGCCAAGTGCAGCCGCGTTTGGAGAGAGAAACTATGACAAATCTTACACCGTTTGGAGCACTGTTTATTATCCTCTTGGTATTCGCATTCGGCGACTTCATCGGGGTGATCACCAAAGCAAGAGTGTCCTCAATGTTTGTCATCATGGCAACCTTTTTGGTTCTCTTTATGACTCAAGCCATCCCTGCGGATATCTGTACCACAGCAAACCTGACGTATGTGACCAAAATCGGACTGCAGTTCCTGCTGGTCGATATGGGCAGCAGCGTCGGTTTGGCCGAACTGAAAAAAGAATGGCGTACCGTAGTCACAGCAACCATCGCGCTGCTGCTGGCAGTGGCGGGCTGTGCGCTTGCAATGCCGATTATCGGCAGAGAGGCTGCTCTGGTGAGTATGCCGGTGATTGCCGGCGGCGTTGTGGCTGCCAATACCATGGTGACCGCGGCTGAGGGAATTGGGCTTCCTGCCTGCGCTGCACTGGCGACGTTTATCTACGCAACCCAGAAACTGGTTGCAACCCTTCCTGCCTCCAACGGCGGCATTCAATATGCAAACCAGCTGGTGGAAGAGTACCGCAAGCAGGACCATTCCGCAGACGCGGTGAAATCCGAAACTACCGAGACGAAACTGCTTTTCTGGCAGAAACACAAGCAGTTCTACAGCAACTTTGTCTGCCTTGCCATTGCCTCTACCATTGCTTTCCTGGCATATCTGCTGGGTGAGGCAACCAACGGCTGGATTGGTCAGTCTCTGTGGAGCATGATTCTCGGTATTGTCGCAAGAAATCTGGGTCTCGTTCCCGGACATTTCCTGAGAGACACTTCGCGGTCTACGGGATTCTTCAACTTCCTGACCATGGTTACCATGATTCCCTCTCTGGCAAAGATTAATCTGGCGCAGATTCCGGTGATCGGATTCAACGCGCTGATGATATTCATCTTTGCGATGGTTGTTCTGGTTGTTGCATTCCGTTTCACGCCGATGTGGAAGGTCTGCGGCTCCAAGAGCCTTGCATTGGGCATTGCAATGTGCCAGATGATCGGCTATCCCGGCACACAGCTGATTGCCGATGAAATCGCCAACGCTGTGGGCGCAACAGATGCTGAGCGGGACTATATTTCCGAGAAACTCGGCACGGCTTATGTGATTGCCGGCTTTACAACGGTGACGCTGCTCTCGGTTGTATTGGCAAACTTCGTTAGCAAGATTCTGTAATCTATCAAATTCTTCGATTTAGGAGGAACCTACAAATGACTGATCTGGAAAAAATTAACGCGTATGTGGAATCCCACAGAGAAGAGATGCTTGAGACTTACCGCAAGGTAATTTTGCAGGAAAGCTATCACAGCGACCCGGAACAAGTCCGCACCATGGGCAAAATGTTCAAAGAAATGTTTGAAGAAGTTGGGTTCCGCTGCAAGCTGACCGATGTGGGAACCGATGAAAGCGGCGATATGCTGACCGGTATTCTGGGCGAAGACCGTCCGGGAAAACCCATTATCTTCGGCGGACACATGGATACGGTTCATAAACCGGGCTCTTTCCCTTGCCAGTTTGAAGTGGACGAAGAGGGCAAGGTTCATGGTCCCGGCGTTCTGGATATGAAGGGCGGCATCGTCATTGCTCTGTATGTCTGCAAGGCATTGAACGAAATCGGCTATCAGGCACGTCCCATTAAAATCTGCTTTGCGCCGGACGAAGAGAAACTGCACAAGCACGGCAATACTGCGGATCAGTTTGCGGAATTCTGCAAGGGCGGCGAGTTCATGCTCAATATGGAAACGGGCCTGCCCGGCGGCGATCTTTGCGTTTCCCGGAAAGGCAAGACCGAAGTAGCCTTGTATGTTGAGGGTGTTTCCGCACACGCAGGCAACGACTTTGCCCGGGGCAGAAATGCAATCGCAGAGCTTTGCAGAAAAGTCACGGAGATTCAGGCACTGACTGACCTTTCCGTCGGCACCACCGTCTGCGTTGACGTCATTCACGGCGGCACGAACTTCGGTGCATTCCCGGCACACGCAGAGGCAACCTTCGACGTCAGAGCAACCTCTGTGGAAGAAATGCAGAACGTTAAGAAAAAAATCGAAGAAATCGCTCAGAAAACTTATATCGACGGTACAACCACCACCATGGAATATCAGATGGAGATGCTGCCGTTTGAGTGCACCGAGGGCGTTATGAATCTGTACCACATGGTGCATGACATCTGCGTGGAAGACGGATTCGGCGACTTCCCGCTGAAACACATCGGCGGTTCTTCCGACGCTGCCTATGCAGTTATTGCCGGTGTACCCGCACTGTGCAGCTGCGGTATTCAGGGCGAGTGGAACCACACGACCCGTGAATATGCCATTCTGGAATCTCTGTACACCCGTACAAAGCAGTGGGCGGATGTGATCAACCGCATCAAGTAATTTCAATTTTTAATCTTGTCTCCTACCATTCCTTTTCTTCATAAAAAATCGCTTGTCCGAGGGCTCGGGCAAGCGATTTTTTTGTTTCTTATGAAAATTTCAGAGCGCGGCAATCAAATCCGGCAGAGCATCCTTTTCGGCGGACCAGAGCACAATCAGACTGCCGTCTCGGACAGAGATTTTTCCGGGACCGTCCAGAAATTCATTGCTCACGCCGATGGGATAGCCGCTGACCATGGTGGCATCCGAGAGGGAATAGAGCAAGCCCTCTTCCGTGACGCCTTTGGCTTCGCCGCTGAGACAGAATACGGAAATCGTACCGGTGCCGGAAACTGTAAGGGTATCGTTGCGCACCGCGGTAATCACGGTGTTTTCCCCGTACAGCACACCCCGGGCATCGTGCTCCGCCAGATACAGCAGGGTCTGCAAATTAGCCAACGTATGGTCCAATCGGCCGCCTACGCTGCCCAGCATCACGAAATTCCGGTAGCCCCGCTGCAATCCCAGCTTGACGGCCAGCATCATGTCCGTATCGTCTTTCATCACCGGATGCTGAATGACTTCTTCCGCTTGGGGAACATACCCCAAAGAGTCAAAATCTCCCACCACAAGGTTCGGGGTAACACCCAATGCCGTCAAAGCGGCATAGCCGCCGTCGGCTGCAATGACAAAATCATCTGCCGCCGGGGCAATGCGGGCTTGTTCACCGTGCCATGCACCGATGATGTAGCAAACGTGTTTCATGCCAGTTTTCCCAATTCTTTCAGATAGTCTTCCAGCACCTCGGCGGACAGCTCCACGGTTTTCAGGCAGCGGATTTCCTCGGTGCGGTAGAGCTTTTTCAGCTCGGTGCATTCATAGGATTTCAGCTTTTCCTGATACCGTTTCATAAAGCCGGTGCAGATGTCGTCAAAACCATCGGTTGCATGGGCGCGGTCTGCCACGGTCAGGCGGCTGAGCACAGCCATAGCCCCTGCCAATGCACCGCAGGTGGTGCCGACACCGAATCCTTTGCCGAATGCGGAAACCAGCTTGATGGCGCCCTCATCCAGTCCCAGAGCGCAGCAATCGTTGGCGGCGCGGACAATGGATTCGGAGCAGTTGGCGTCCTTTTCCAGATAATACATTCTTGCCTGTTCGGTAATGGTCATTTGTTTGATCCCCTTTGCTTTTTTTCACAGTATAAGCGCTGCGGGGGAAAAACACAAGAGCGGGAAAGAAAAATCCGGGCTGCAGGGCAGTCCGGATTTTCGGTAGGAGGGTCTATTATAGTAGAAAAAGAGTGGTAAGAAAAAGTTTCGAAAGGGTTTGACTCGGACGACTCAATGAATGCAGCCGCCGCAGGTGGCGCAGTGATGGGTGCAGGCGTCAGCGGCAATCACATGCACCGGTGCGGTGGTTTTTCCCAGAACCGTGCCGTAAATCTTTTGGGCATGGAGCTTGTCGAACACGATTCGATGACCGTGGAACACACCGTAAATGCTGTCGGAAGTTTTGGAAACGATGGAAAGCCGGCAGCCCACCAATTCGGACAAGGGCATTTCCTTTCCCTTTGCCGTCACCAATGAGATTTCTGTCTTCACCCGGTCAATCTGAAATTCTTCTCCGGGATTAGCCAGCCAAATGGGCATCATAAACGGTACCTCCTTTGCAGTATGCGGCAACCATCTCGTCTACCGTTTCCGGCGAGAGCATGGTCGTCATCAATCGGGCATCAACGTCGTTGCAAATGCCGACGGAACGGAGCAGCTGACCGGCTGCTGCCGCAGCGGTTTGATAATATTGCAGACATTCCTGCCCGTCTTCTGTGAGAAACAGAAGACTTTTTTCTTTTCGGACAACACCCAAATCACACAGCGTGACCAACATATTATGCACCGAGGGCATGGACAAACCAATGGCCCGGGAAAGGTCCGCGGAGCGAACCTTTCCGTTTTGCGCACATAATTGCTGAATACACAGCAGGTAATTGAGCTGCGATGAGGTCAGCCGCTGCATGACTCACTTAGCGGCGTTCACGGAGAACTCGGAACGCTGAATCTCTGCGGAGCGGTCCTTCCGGAACAGCATATACAGTATGAATGCCAGAGCCACAATGGCAGCCACGGTGCCCAGACCGAAGGTGCATTCGCCGGTGATCAAACCGCCGATCTGGTACACAATCAGGGCAACCAGATATGCGTAGCCGCACATATAGCCGATGGCTGCAGCGGTCCACTTGGGGTTGTTCATTTCCCGCTTGATGGCGCCCATAGCGGCAAAGCAGGGAGCGCACAGCAGGTTCAGCAGCATAAAGCTGTAAGCGGTGATGGGGGTGAAGTCCTGAGCAACCAGCTGCCAGATTTCGTCGCCGGCCTCGCTCAATTCGCCGGCATAGCCGTACAGAACACCGAAGGTGGAAACCACTTCTTCCTTTGCAATCAGACCGGTGAACACAGCCACGGCGGCTTTCCAGTTTGCAAAGCCCAGAGGTGCGAAGATGAATGCAACTGCGTTGCCGATGGCGGCCAGCAGGGAGTTGTTGTTATCCTCTACCATCTGGAATACACCGTCTACAAAGCCGAAGGCCTGCAGGAACCACAGCACGATGGAGGAGGCCAGAATCACGGTACCGGCGCGCTTGATGAAGGACCAGCCCCGTTCCCAAGTGGCGCGCAGCACGTTGCCGGCGGTGGGAACATGGTAAGCGGGCAGCTCCATAACGAAGGGAGCGGGCTCGCCTGCAAAGGCTTTCAGCTTTTTCAGCATAATGCCGGAGACAATGACGGAACCGGCACCGACGAAGTATGCGGACACTGCCACCCAAGGTGCGCCGCCGAACAGTGCGCCGGCAATCAGACCCACAATGGGCATTTTTGCGCCGCAGGGCATAAAGCAGGTGGTCATAACGGTCATTTTCCGGTCCCGGTCCTGCTCAATGGTACGGGAGGCCATAACGGCGGGAACGCCGCAGCCGGGACCGATCAGCATGGGGGTAAAGCTCTTGCCGGACAGACCGAAGTGACGGAAGATACGGTCCATAACGAATGCCACGCGGGCCATGTAACCGCAATCTTCCAGCAGAGACAGCATCAGGAACAGCACCAGCATCTGGGGAACAAAGCCCAGAACGGCGGCAACGCCGCCTACGGCACCGTCTACTACCAGACCGGTAATCACATCGTTGGCGCCCAGTGCCGCCATGATAGCGGCAGCGCCGTCTGTCAGCCAACCGCCGAACACATCGTTGGTCCAATCCGTCAGGAAGGAACCGAAAGGTCCCATGGCAACCCAGTACACCAGAGCCATCACGGCGGCGAAAATGGGCAGACCCAGAATCCGGTTGGTCACAACCCGGTCAATTTTATCGGAAGTGGTTTCACCGGTATTTTTCCGTTTGTAGCAGCTTGCGCACAGCTGTGCGATGTATTCGTACCGTGCGTTGGTGATGATGGATTCCGCATCATCGTCCAGTTCCGTTTCACAGGCTGCAATATCGGACTGAATGTGCGTCAGTTTGTCGGCGGGAATCTTCAGCTCTTCAATCACCTTTGCGTCCCGCTCGAAAATCTTGACTGCGTACCAACGCTGCTGCTCGGCGGGCATATCGTGGAGCACGGCCTCTTCAATGTGGGCCAGCGTGTGCTCGATGGAGCCCTCGAATACGTGGGCGGGCTCAAATTTCTTTCCGGCGCGGGCAATGGCAGCGGCTTTGTCGGCAGCCTCTTTGACACCGTCGCCTTTCAGGGCGGAGATTTCCACCGCCTCGCAGCCCAGTTCTTTTTTCAGCTTATCCAATTTAATAGTATCGCCGTTTTTCCGAACCAGGTCCATCATATTCACGGCCAACACCACGGGGATACCCACTTCCAACAGCTGCGTGGTCAGATACAGGTTGCGCTCCAGGTTGGTGCCGTCGATGATGTTCAGAATCACGTCCGGCCGGTCGTGGGTCAGATAATTTCGGGTGACCACTTCTTCCAGTGTGTAGGGAGACAGGGAGTAAATACCGGGCAGGTCGGCAATGGTCACGTCTTTGTCCCATTTCAGCTTGCCCTCTTTCCGCTCCACCGTGACGCCGGGCCAGTTGCCGGTGTACTGATTGGAACCGGTCAGTGCGTTGAACAGTGTGGTTTTACCACAGTTCGGGTTGCCCGCCAAGGCAATGCGTACTTCGTGTTTCATGCCGTTGCCTCCTGTTTCTTGGCGCTGAGCTCCTCTACAGCCACCATATCTGCGTCAGCCTTCCGCAGGGAAAGCTCATAACCGCGGACGGAAATTTCCACGGGGTCGCCCAACGGCGCCACCTTCCGCACATAGATTTCCACACCCTTGGTGATGCCCATGTCCATGATACGGCGCTTGACAACACCGTCGCCGTTCAGCTTGATGACCCGAACGGTTTCGCCGGGCTTGACTTCTTTCAGTGTTTTCATTCCGGTTTTTACTCCTCTCAAAGCATTAAATGAAGATGCGTTTTGCCATTTCACTGCTGATGGCAACCCGGGTGTCCTTGACGTTTACAATCACGTTTTCGCCCACCTTAGAAATGATTTTTACCATTGTTCCGGGCACAAAGCCCAGATTTTCCAGAAACCGCTTGGTTTCTTCTTTTCCGGTGATGCGTTTGATGTAAACTTCCTCGCCGGGTGCGGCCATGACCAAAGGCATAACAGCCACCTCCAAATTGATGATTTAGTTAGTGCAGCCTGAATAAAGTTAGGCTCTATTAACACCGTGATATTAGTTTAACCTAACGGAAAAGTCAATAGGAAATCCGAGGGGGCAAAACAAGTTCTGCATTTTCCACAAAATTACAAGGGAATTAGTCTACGCTAACATACAATCTGACAGTCTTGCCTAACAATCATTCGGGCGATAATTCGGAGAAGAAAACTGTTGTAATTTGCAGGGGGCTGTGCTACAATGTGCCCGAACAATTTAATAATGGGAGAATTCATTTGCATGCAAGGAGAAATATCATGCGGAATAAAATGCGGAATCTCATCCTTGGACTGTTGGTTTTTGCCATGATGCTCGCTGTGACCGCCTGCGGCGGCAAAACAGAGCAGCCCGGCACCGACACCAAAGTGGAAACTCCCCAGAGGGCTGCGACAAACGAAGTGAATGTCGGTATCCCTCAGGACTTGGAAGACAGTCTTGACCCCCATCTGACGACGGCGGCAGGAACCAGGGAAGTCCTTTTCAATATTTTTGAAGGTTTGGTTAAACCCGATTCTGAAGGCAACATTATCCCTGCAGTCGCAGAAAAGTGCGACGTTTCGGACGATGGAACTGTTTACACGTTCACCCTGCGTGACGGCGTAAAGTTCCATAACGGCGAAGATGTGACGGTGGACGATGTTGTCTATTCTATTTCCCGGGCAGCCGGCAAGCTGGACGACGGCGCATACATTGCAAAAGAGTCTCTGGCCGGTATTGTGTCTGTGGAAGCAACGGACGATAAGACCGTGGTCATCACCCTGAGTGATTGCAACACGGAATTCCTGGCAACGCTGGCAACCTCCAACGTGGCCATTATCCCCAAAGGCTATGAAGATCAGGCAACGGCTCCCATCGGCACCGGCCCGTTCAAATTCGTCTCCCGTTCTCCTCAGGAGAACTTCGTTATGGAAAAATTTGACGGTTACTGGGGCGAGCCTGCAAAGCTGGACAAGGTGACCTACTTGGTTACGGCTGCCGATTCTCTGGTTATGAGCCTGAAGAGCGGTGCCATTGACATCTGCCCCCACCTGACCGTGGACCAGGCAAAGTCTGTGGAAGACCAGTACAACATTGAAAAAGACACCATGAAACTGGTGCAGGCTCTGTATCTGAACAACGCTGTGGAGCCCTTCAATGATGTGCGGGTGCGCCAGGCTCTGTGCTACGCTGTGAACGTGCAGGAAATCATCGATTTCGTCTGCGACGGTTACGGCGTGCGCGTGGGCAGCAGCATGTGCCCTGCATTCAAGAAGTACTTCCGGGAAGACCTGAGCGATTACTACACCCAGGATCTGGAAAAGGCAAAAGAACTGCTGAATGAGGCAGGCTACCCCGACGGATTCAGCTTCACCATCACCGTGCCCTCCAACTATCCTCAGCACGTGCAGGCCGCAGAGGTCATTGCACAGCAGCTGCAGGCTGTGGGCATCACGGCAGAGCTCAAGCAGGTGGAGTGGGGCACTTGGGTCAGCGACACCTATGTCGGACGGGACTTCCAGTCCACCGTGGTCGGCTTTGACGCATCTACTCTCAGCGCTCGTGCATGGCTGGAGCGTTGGACCACCGGCTACTCCAAGAACATGATCAACTTCTCGGACAGCGAGTACGACGAACTGTTCCAGAAGGCCATCAGCTGCACCGATGACAACGAGCAGACCGAGCTGTACAAGCAGATGGAGCAGATCCTCACCGAAGAGGCTGCCAACGTCTACATTCAGGATCTGTGCGACATGGTGGCTGTGAACAAGGCGCTGGACGGCCTGCAGTTCTACCCGGCATACGTGCTGGATCTGTCCACGGTTTACTACAAGAAGTAATCCGACTTACGCAATTCTGTAAACAAAATCAAACGATGCAGCGCCGAAAGGAGGCGGGAAAATGAAATACGTTGTAAAAAAATTTGGGACTCTCATTATTACGTTGTTCGCGGTTTCATTACTCGCCTTTTTGGCGTTTCAGATTATTCCGGGGGATGCCGCGACCCATATTCTGGGCACCGAGGCAACCCCGGAACGTTTGGCTGCTTTGCGCCATGAAATGGGACTGGACCGTCCGGTTCTGGTGCAGTATTTTGATTGGCTGGGCCAGTTCCTGTTCGGGGATATGGGTCAGTCTTACAGCTATTCCATTTCCGTGAAGGAAATGCTCATGCCGAAACTGCCCATCACCATCACGTTGACGGTGATGTCCTTTTTGATGATTGTTCTGGTGTCCATTCCCTTGGGCGTCTGGCAGGGCCGGCATGCCGGCGAGGTCAAAGACGTGGCTGTCGGCATGGTGGGACAAGTGGTGATGTCCTGCCCGCCCTTTTTCCTGGGTATGATTTTTACGATTCTGTTCGGCCTGGTGTTCAAGCTGTTCACCCAGGGGCAGTTCGTGAATTACACGGACTCGGTGCCCGGTTTTCTGGGATATCTGGTGTTCCCGGCGCTGGCCATTGCCCTGCCGAAAATTGCCATGACGGCAAAGCTGCTGCGTTCCTCTGTGGTGCAGGAATTGCAGCAGGATTATGTACGCACTGCCCGTTCCCGGGGCCGGAAATTCGATTCCGTGCTGCGGGTGCATGTGCTGCGGAATGCAATGATTCCGGTGGTAACCTTTTTGGCAATGGCCATCGCGGATATTGCGGCAGGCAGCATTATCATCGAGCAGGTGTTTTCCATTCCCGGAATCGGCCGGCTGCTGCTGGTGTCGATTCTGAACCGGGATTTCCCGGTGGTGCAGGCCATTGTTGTGATGATGGCATTCCTGGTGGTGTTCGTCAACTTTGTGGTGGACGTGCTCTATCAGTTCATTGACCCCCGGATTCGGGTGTCCTGAGGAGGGGCTCATGAAGAAACGAAATTGGAATTTACGCATCGGCAGCGTGCTCAGCGCGCTGATGGTGCTGATGATATTGATTGGACTGGTGTGGACGCCTTACGAGCCCAACGCTATGTCCTCTGCGGATAAAATGCTGGGTCCTTGCTTGCAGCATTGGTTCGGCACGGATAATCTGGGCCGGGATATTTTCAGCCGCGTGATTCAAGGCGGCGGCACCAGTCTGCTGATTGCCGTTTGCACCGTTGCCATCGGTGCGGTGTGCGGCATTGTTGTGGGCAGCCTGACCGGCTATTTCGGCGGTTGGGTGGATGAAGTGCTGATGCGGTTCAATGACGCCGTGGCGGCGTTTCCCAGTATTCTGCTGGCTCTGGTGTGCGTGAGCATTTTCGGTGCCGGTAAATATAAGATTATTCTGACTTTGGGTATTTTGTTTATCCCCAGCTTTGCCCGAATCGTCCGGGGCGAGTTTGCCAAGGAACGGAGTAAGGACTATGTGGAAAATGCCCGCATTATGGGCGCAAGCCCCATGCGGATTCTGTTTGCTCACATTCTGCCCAACGTGCGTACGGTGCTGATGAGCTCCATGGCCATCGGATTCAACAATGCCGTACTGGCAGAGGCCAGCATGAGCTATCTGAGCATGGGTGTACAGCCTCCGGACGCCAGCTTGGGACGGATGCTGTCTGAATCGCAGGGGATGCTGTTTACAGCGCCTTGGTATGCAATTTTCACCGGTGTTTTTATCGTGCTGTTGATTCTGGGCTTTTCCCTGCTGGGGCAGGGTCTGCAGGAACAGGAGGCGGACTGATGCTGGAAGTACAAGATTTACACATTGCTTTCCCGGACCGGGCGGGCAAATTGCAGGAGGCTGTGAAGGGCATTTCCTTTTCCATCGCCGACGGTGAAATTCTGGGCATTGTGGGCGAATCCGGCTCCGGCAAAACTCAAACGGCCCTGGCAATGGCGGGCTTGAGCCCCAGAAAGGCGCAGCTCCGGGGAAAAATTCTTCTGGACGGCCGGGATTTGATGCCCTTGAGCCGGGAAGAAATCCGAAAGGTGCAGGGCAAGGAAATTGCCATTGTATTTCAGGAGCCTATGACGTCTCTGAACCCCACCATGCGCATCGGACGGCAGGTGGAGGAAGTGCTGACGATTCATACGAATCTGAGCAAAGAGGAACGGAAACAGCTGGCATTGCAGGCGCTGCATGACGTGGAGTTGCCGGACGTGGAAAAAATTTATGCCAAGTACCCCCATGAGCTTTCCGGCGGACAGCGGCAGCGGGTGATGATTGCAAGCGCCATCATCGGCAACCCGAAACTGCTGATTGCCGATGAACCCACCACCGCATTGGA